>JANYFU010000310.1 GCA_025359665.1 Caulobacteraceae bacterium | reverse complement strand
GGCGCGCTGCTGGCGTCGACCTGGCCGCGCCTGGACGCGCTAGGCGTCAACAGCCTGCCGCTGAAGAACGGCATGGGCCTCGGCCGCTGCCTCAGGGCGCTGATCTTCGAGGCCGCGCTCGGCGGACCCTCGCGAGCGATGGACTCGGAATCGCGGGCCGCGCCGACGCGGGCGGCCCCGCCGGTGGTGGCGAAGGTTCTACCCGGCCGGGACCCCGAATTCGATCGGCCGGTGTTCATCGTCAGCCCGCCGAGGTCGGGCTCGACCCTGCTGTTCGAAACGCTGACGACCGCCCCGGGCCTGGTCACCATTGGCGGCGAGTCGCACGCCCTGATGGAATCGGTCCCGACCATCAGCCCCGCCGCGCACGGCTGGGAGTCCAATCGCCTGTGCGCTGCCGACGCCGACGCGTCGACCATCCGGTTGCTGCGCGAGCGATTTCGCGCGGCGCTGCGCGATCGCGACGGCGCGCCCCCGCCGCTAGGACCGATTCGTATGCTGGAGAAGACGCCGAAGAACGCGCTGAGGATTCCGTTCCTGGCCGCGGCCTTTCCGGAGGCGCGGTTCATCTATCTGTATCGCGATCCGCGTCCGACCCTGGCCAGCATGATCGAAGGCTGGACGTCGGGCGGATTTCGCACCTATCCAGGCCTGCCCGGCTGGACCGGCCTCGATTGGTCGTTCCTGCTTACGCCGGGTTGGGGGAGCCTTATCGGGCAGCCCCTGAACCGGATCGTCGCCAGCCAGTGGGCGGCCACCACCCGGATCCTGCTCGACGATCTGGCCGCTTTGCCGGCCGACCGCTGGCGGGCGATGCGGTACGAAACCTTCCTCGCCGCGCCGCAGGACGAGATCTCGCGGCTCTGCGCGTCGCTGGGCATCGGCTGGGACCGGCGGCTGGGCGACAGCCTGCCCCTCGCCCGCCACACCCTCTCGGCGCCGAGCGCCGACAAGTGGCGCGGTCACGCGGCGGCGATCGACGCGACCCGGCCGATCTGGTCGGTGGACAACGAGCGGGCGCTGGTGGTCGTTGGGCGAGCCGGCTGAAGCCGGCCCGTCCGAAGGGCTTTAGAAGTTCACCGTCACACGACCGTAGTAGTAGCCGCCGTTCTGGCCCCACGGAGCGAAGCCGATCGGTACGTTGAACACCCGGCCGCCGTTGACCGGTGTGCCGCCGGCATTAGGAACCAGGGGCGGAATTTGGTCGAACAGATTGTTGGCCCCGACGGCCACCTTCACATTTGACGTAACGTTGTAGGAAACATCCAAGTCGGTGATACCTGTCGTCCCAATCTTCAGGAGCACCGCATCGTTTGGCGTGAACTGACTGGTAGGACCATAGATGGTCTCGCGCAAGTTCACAGCCCACTTCTGCAGGGTCCAGTTGGCCTGAAGGATTACCTTTTCCCTCGGAGTGGCGCTGGTCAGAGCGGTCGAGGCGTATGCATCCAGGAAATTGGTGTTGCAGGGCAATCCGATGTTCGGGGCCGAGAAAATTGCGCATTGAGCAGCGCTTGTAGTCACCTGGCTAGGTAGGGGTGGAACCTTGGTGATCGTGGTCTTGTTATAGTTGAAGCCCACCGACCAGTCGACGTGGCCATACTCGCCAAAGTCGGACGCATAGTTGGCGGTGACTTCTACCCCATCTGTCTTGGTGTTCGCGGCGTTGGCGAACAGAGCAATGGCGCTGTAGCTGAGGCCGGAGTCCAGCGTGACCCCCTTGGCGGTGATGGCCTTGCCCACTCCATCCGAAATCAGTGTGTCGACACCGTTCTTGTCGGTGGCGCGATAGTAGATATTCCCACTTTCGAGAATGCGATTACGGATGCGGATTTCGTAGAAATCGGCGGTGATCTGAAGGCTCGGCAGCGGATGGGCGACAAAGCCGATGCTGTAGTTGTCGGATTTTTCGGGCTTAAGAGGCTGGAAGCCCGCCACTTGCGCCGGAATCGAGTTGGGAGGCAGGATAAGGATAGCGAAGCTCGGAGCGACGTTGGTCCCGGAATAGTGTTCCTCCGCCAGGGTCGGCGCCCGGAAGCCTGTGCTGATCGTTCCGCGGACAGCGATCATCGGATTGAAGTCGTAGCGCACAGTCGCCTTGCCGACCTCGGTGTCGCCGAAGTCGGTGTAGTGTTCATATCGTCCGGCCAGATCGACATGCAGGTTCTTGATCGGATCGGTGGCCAAATCGATGTAGGCCGCCTCGCTGGTGCGATGATAGGAGCCCTGGTCGAGCGGCGTATAGCCGTCGAACGACTGGGCGCCGGCGCCAAAGTAGGAATTCGGCTCCCCGGCCTTGATGCTGAACGTCTCCCGGCGGACTTCCCCACCGAGAGCCATGTTGAGCGGCGCCGCTAGACCGATGGCAAAGCTATTGTCGATATCGATATTGTTGGTCCACTGGGTCGCGTCGAAGGCGCCGTTGTAGAAGTTTGTCTGCGCCGGGATGGCTGTCGGCGACAGCGCTTGTTGAATCGGGAACAGTTGGGCGTTGGCCGAATTGACCACATAAACCTGGGTGTTGTTCCCGCCATATGTCGAGGACAGGTCCCAGTGCCATCCGGCTAGGGTCCCTCGGAAGCCGCCGGTGATCGAATAGTCTTGTTCGTCGAACTTCTCGCGGGGGTCGAAGCCGTTCGGGAACGGGAAGACCGTCGTTTCGGTGGAGGTTACGCCCTTTACTTTGTCTGGCACCCGATAGTTTTCGTAATGCTGAGCTTCCCGATAACTATAGTTACCGAATACATAGGATTCGATGTTGTCTGTGAAATTATAACCGGCGTTGATGAATCCGTTGTAGAGGTTGAACTGGGGATCGCCGTTTAGACGGTTGACGTGTGGAAAATCAGGATCCTTGGCCGCGTTGGCTCGTATCGGAACGGTGAACGATGACTTCAGGGTTCCATCCGGGTTGGTGATGCGATTGTCGCCAATCCCGAGGGTGCTGAAATCGTGATAGCGCTCTTCAAAGGTGAGGTTGACGAAGCCCTTGCCGCCCAGATCGAGCCCTTTGTTGACCGATATGTTGGCTGCGTCGCCCTGGCCATTGTAATATTCACCACCGGTGGCGGTAATCGACCCCCCGCTGTTGTTCTTCTTCAGGATGATGTTCACCACCCCAGCGATCGCATCGGTGCCATACTGGGCCGCTGCGCCGTCGGTCAGCACTTCAACGTGATCGATCGCGCCAACAGGAATGAAGCTAAGGTCCGTGGTCGCCGAGCCAGAGTAGGCGCTGCCAGTGTCGACCGCGAGGTTGGAGGTGGTGTGCCGGCGCTTGCCATTCACTAGAACCAGGGTATCGTTGGGGCTCAAGCCGCGGAGGGCGGCGAGGACCTGAACGGCAGCGGCGTCGCCGCCGTTTGTCTGCACATTCAGCGACGGTACGCTGGTTTGCAGCGACGCGGCGAGGTCGGTGGCGCCGGTCTTCAACAGCTGCTGCGCGCCGATCACCTCGATCGGCGCGGCGCTGTCGGCGGCCTTGACCCCAACCTGACGGGTTCCCGTGACGATCAGTTCAGACGGAGCGGAGTCCGCCGCTGCATCGGCGGCATAGGCGCCGCCAGCGGCGGCAATCAGCGCAAGCAAGCTCGTGCCTGCCATCAGACGTTTCATTATTGT
>JANYFU010000296.1 GCA_025359665.1 Caulobacteraceae bacterium | reverse complement strand
GCACCGAGAACGCCGCGAGCGCATAGCCTGGCGGACCGGCGAGGATCTGCACCGGCTCGGCGGGCGCGGGATCGCGCGCCTTGAGGATCTGCATCACCAGCCCGCCAATCACGCCGATCACCCGGTTCGCGGGCTGGTCGCGCAAATCCATGGTCACCCGGTAGCCGAACACCCGCTGGTAGAATTCCATCGATCTGGTGATATCGGAGGCCTGGATGACCAGATGGGACAGGGCCTGGGTCTGGACGAGGCTCATGGGTTTCCTGACGCGGTTGGTCCGGCACACAATCACGGCCCGGGCCAGGCGGCAACGATCGACGCGCGGCTTGAATCGATACGAAGGAAAAGGGCGGCAGGGACTGATAAGGCAGCAGATAGGCGTCCACGCGCTACAGCGGCTAAGGTCCGCGCATGGTTATGACCGCCGATAGCGATCGCACCGAGCGCGCGGCGAGGCTCACACCCTTCTTCGAGCTGCAGTTGCGGCTGGCGCGGCGCGTCCGGGAACTGAACGGTGGCGCCCTGGGAGACGCTGTGCTGCGATACACCAATTTTCATCGGCGGTTCGGCCTCGGGCGGGTCACCGATCGGCCCGCGCCCGCCTGGCGTCCTTATGTGGAAGCCCTGCGGCGGCTTACCGACCTCGGGGAACAGGTGGCGCTCACCCAGGCGACATACCTGGGCTCACCCCAGGAGATCTGGCCCAGCCCGGGCCGCACGGGCTTCGGCTGCTTCGCTTGCGACGATCTGCCAGCCGAGGACCTGTCGGTGCAGATCCATTTTCACAACGGCGACACCGACGAAGCTGGCGGCCCGCTCGCGGCGGGCAAGCTGCCACGCCGCAAAAGCGAGATGGCCGCACTGGTGGCCCACATCATCGCGACGCGACCGACGGTGACGCACATCCGAGGCAGATCCTGGCTGTACAACCTGGCGGCATACCGGCGCGTGTTCCCGCCCGACTATGGCGCCGCGGCCGCGCCGATCGGCTCGGAGCCGGTGAATCTGCAGGGCCATTCGCTCTGGGGCCAGGCGATCGACAGTGAAGAACACCTGCGTCCGGCCATGGCCGAAGCGATCCGGTCGGCGTTGCCGGCCATGGACCCAGCGGCGCCGTGGCGTGCGTTTCCGCTCGGCGTTCTGGCGACACGATCGCCGCTGCGAAGTTTCAGGCTGTTCTACGGCGTCTGAAACGATACGCCGCCGAGTCGCGCCAATCCCATCGGCGCTCGGACTGGCTACCGGTCTCACCGATTGAGATAACATATCCATCATCCCCGGAGGTCCCGAATGGGCGAACTGATCCTCACCACCTACGACTGGGTTCCCCAATTGCCGCGCGGCTATGTGCGAGACCTGCGGGTGCGCTGGGCGTTGGAAGAAGCCGAGCTCCCCTATCGCGTCAAGAGCACGCCGTTTCATGACCGCAAGGCCGGACACTTCGCGCATCAGCCCTTCGGCCAGACGCCCTGGCTGATCGATGGCGACCTGTCGATCTTCGAGAGCGGCGCGATCCTGCTACACCTCGGCGAGCTGAGCGACAGGCTGTTGCCAGCCGATCGACGCGGCCGGAGCGACGCCAAGGCATGGCTGTTCGCGGCGCTCGCCTCTGTTGAGGCCGCGAGCCAGCCCTGGTCCTTTTTCATGTTCTCAGGCGACACCGAGGAAACGCCAATGCGGAGGTTTTTCGACTCCTTCCTTGAGGCCCGGCTCAAACACATGGAAGCGGTGCTGGCGGGACGTGAATGGCTGGCCGGGACCTTCTCCGTGGCCGACATCGCCATGGCGGATGTGCTGCGCCTCGTCGATCGGTTCGACGGACTGGCGAATTCTCCCGCCTGCCGCGGCTATGTGGCACGCGCCAGGGCCCGACCGGCTTTCGCGAAGGCCCACGAAGACCAGATCGCCCATTTCGCGGCGGCGGACGCCGCTTGATACAGGCGCGCGCCGCGCCGAGCGTCACTCGCCGAAAGACAGCTGGCGTCCGTTTTTTACGATGACGCGACCCATCACCTCCCGCCGCTCGAAGGCGGCCAGCGCGGAGGGAAGCTGTTCAAAGGGCGCCACACGATCGACAACGGTGCGAATTTTGCCAAGGCGAAGCAGCTCGATCAGCTTCTCCTGCACTTCCTTCCCCAGCGCATGGCTCGGCGGATTGAATGCCGACGCTTTCAAATCGAGCCCCGCCCCCTCCACGGTCTGATCCTTGTCAACATAGGCCAGCAATACGCCGACCAGCGAGAAGTTGCCGAAGATCATGTCCCTGAGCAGAACGGGCCGACCATCGGTCTGTTCGATGCCCGACGAAAAGCCAAAGATGACGTGCCGCGCGTTGAAGTTTAGGCATCTCCAGGTCAGTTGGGTGAGATCACCACCGGTTCCATCGAAACAGACGTCGACCCCGCGACCACTGGTCGCCTGCATGACCTCCTTGACCAGGTCCACCTTGGTGTAATTCAGCACGACCTCGGCGCCCAGTTCACGGCAAAGCCCGATCTTGCTGTCCGACCCAACCGTCGCGATCACTCGCGCGCCCGCATTGACGGCGAGCTGGATGGCGGCCGATCCGGCGCCGCCAGCGGCTGAGTGGATCATCACTGTTTCGCCAGCCTTCAATCCTGCTCGGGTGAAGAGGCCGAGCCAGGCAAGGTGGAACGGCCAGAACATGGCCGCCGCTTGACGAACCTGCATGTCGCGCGGCATGCCGATGACGCGCTTGCCAATCTAGGACCGCGCGTTCGCGCCGGCCCCCACCACCGCCCCCAAGACCTCCTGACCGGGCACGAATGGCGCGGGAACGGGCAGTGACGCCCAGCGCCCATGGATCGCATCCAGGTCGTTATTGCCGACGGTGGTCGCTTCGACGCGGATCAGCACGTCATCCGGACCGGGTTGAGGTTGCTCGACGTCCCGTATCGCCAGCACCTCGGCGGGATTGCCGAAGCGCTCGGCCACCCATGCCCTCATCCTCGTTCTCCCTGTTCCGACCGC
>JANYFU010000289.1 GCA_025359665.1 Caulobacteraceae bacterium | reverse complement strand
TATGTCCAAGGCCTTCCAGCACGCCGGTGAAGCTGTTTGCCCCCGCGCCCGCCAGGGCGCCGGTGAACTGGGGTGCGGCGGCGGTTCCTGTTCCAGTAAGGTTCGTCGCCACCGCGTAGAAACCCGCGTCACCACCGGCGGCGGTGTTGGCGTCGATGCCGGCGAGGTCCTCGGTTCCGGCATCGGGACCCGTCGAGCCGCCCAAGGCGAGGCCATAGAGCAGAGTGTAGGGCTGGGCGTTGATCGTCAGGCTGCCGCCCTGGCTGGTGGCGGCGGACGTCCCGTCGGCATTGGTGAAGGTCACCGAGCCGTCGTCCCCGAAGCTGAGACTGGTCGGGGCGCCGGCGTTGTAGTTGAGCGACACAGCGCTGGCGCCCCCGACGGTGACCGGGGCGTTGATCGCCAGGGAACCGGCGGACGTCAGGGTAAGACTGTTGTTGGCCCCCGCCGACACCGCGCCGGAAACCGTCAGGCCCGTGGTCTTCGCGTCGATGATGGTCAGTTGGCCCACACCGTTCTGGGTGAATCCGGCCAGGGTGTCGAACTGATTGGCGCCGGTCAGGATGACCGACTGGGTCGCCGATCCCGAGAGACTGGCGGCATGGATGACGCTGGTCGACGCCTGGGCGATCGCCTGACCCGAAACCAGAACAACCGAGCCCGACGCTCCCGCGTCGACGGCGCCCAGCAGTTGAATGCTCCCCCCGGTGTTGATCTGGGCCTGACTGGCCGTGGCGGCGGTTCCTACGGCCTCGATATCGAACAGGCTTTCACCGCCCGAGCCAAGCGCGGTTTTCAAAGCGGGAAGGCCGTTCTGGACGAGGGCCAGGGCCGTGAGGCCGGTATTATTTCCGCCTAGAATGCCGCTGGCGCTGACCGTGCCGTTCAGGAACACCCCGCCATCGGCCAGGAACCAGACCCCGCCGCCGACTCCCGCCCCGAACTGGCCATTCACGGTTCCGTCGACGGTGATCGCACCGCCAGTGACCCGGTTGATCACGATGTCGGAGGCCGTGCCCGTGAACTTGAAATTCAGGGTGTTGGTCGGCCCGACCGTGAAGCTGGTCCAGTCGATCAGCGTTCGCGGTACGGCGCCCAGGGTGATGGTCGCGGTCGTTCCGTCGGAGGCGTAGCTGTCGGTTCCGGTCGCGACGGCGCCGCCGCTGAGTGTCTGAGCCGCGATTGAGCCAGGCTGGCCGGCCTTTGTGACCACCGAGAGATCGCTGGCGCCCTGGATCGGAAGAACGGCGGACGGCGCGTTGACAACGACTTTGCCGTTCGGGGCCGTAACCCGCCCGACCACGTTCAGAAAGAGCGAGTTCGTTAACGTGAAGTCGCCCGTGCCGGAATTGGCGAAGTCGCCCAGAGTGTTGGTGATCGCATTGGCGGAACTCGTCAGATTGGCCCCGCCAACCGACGAGCCGGTCAGGCTCACCGCCTGCAAACGTCCACTCGTCTGGCTGATGGCGCCGGCCGAGGCCAGGGTCAGGGTTCCGGTCGGCGCCAGGACATTGGCGCTCAGAACCAGAGGACCCGCCGTTGTCGTCAGGGTGAGGTTGCCGACGCCATTCAAATTGATCGCCCCGCCTCCCGAGACGGTCATACCCGTGCCACTAGCGTCGGTGATGGCAACACCGCCGCCACCGATGTTGGTGAAGCCATTCAGGCTGCTGAACACATTAGCGCCGGTCAGCGATGCGCCGCCCACGGAGGAACCGGAAAGGCTGGCCGCGGTGATTATGCCGGTATTCTGGGTGACCGAACCGTTTGAAGCGAGGGTGATGGTCGCGCCAATCGCGGTCAGGCCGGCGTTCAGCACCAGCGGGCCATTGGTCGTCAGGGTGAGATTGCCGCCCGAGACGTTGACCGCGCCGCTACCCGAGATGGTCAGGCCTGTCTTGCTGGCGTCGGTTATGGCGATCGCGCCACTGCCGGTGTTGACGAAACCGGTGAGGCTGTCGAACCTGTTGGCGTCGGTCAGGGACGCGCCGCCGACGGACGAGCCGGTCAGACTTGTCGCCGTGATCACCCCGGCGGTCTGACTGATCGAACCGGTCGATGTCAGATTGACCGCGCCCGCCGCGCCGGTGTCGATGTCACCACTGAGCACGATA
>JANYFU010000280.1 GCA_025359665.1 Caulobacteraceae bacterium | reverse complement strand
AGGTGGGGTCTACCCGCCTGTCATATCAGCTTCGCGCCATCGACGATTTGGTCGCCATGCTGCGAGAGCGCGGCGACTGGGTTGAACTGGGCAACGCCGACGAAGGCAAGCCTGTCAAGGAAGGCTCGGTAGAAGCCTGGGCACGGGCCGAGGACAACCCGGTCGGCGGCTATTATGGCCTGCGAAAGGGCTACCGTGGCCGCTTCGCGAACTATGTGACGCCCGTGCTCGAAGTGCTGGGGCTGGTCGAACTCGAGCACGGGCCAAGGAACAACCGGGTCAGGGCGAAATGACCCGAAACAAGATCTAGTGCGCGGCGTCCTTGGCCTTGTCGCCGGCCTTCTTGGCGGCGTCGCCAGCGGCCTCGGCATTGGCGCCGGCCTGTTTCGCTTCGTCGTTTGCTTGCTTGGCGGCCATCGAAGCATCGGCGGCGGTGTTGCTCGCCGCCGCGGCGTCGGCGGCCGTGCTCGCGGCGTTCTGGGCTGCGACCGCCGCGTCGGCGCTGGCGGCGGCGGCTTGGGCGGACTGGTCTTCCTTCTTCTGGCAAGCGCAGGCCAACAGGCTGACAGCGGCGATGGTGGCAATGGTCGTGATACGCATGTTCGTCTCCTCGTGGATATGTTGGCGGGTAACGCACGACGAAATGAATGGATGCACGCCCGACATTGGGGCGATGGTCGCCGGGCGCCGCGAGGGGCCTCGCTCAAACATTCCTCCGCGGGAGATGCGGAGGCAGGAGGGCCACCGGACTACTTCCGTAGCCAGCCGTAGGCCACCTCCGCCAGGGTTCCGTGCCGGCCGTCGTCTTTCCTCTGGCCGATCAGGACACCACCGAGCTGCTCATAGAGAGACCGGGCCGGGAAGTTGTCGCGCGGCACCCAGAGCGTGAAGCCCGTCAGGCCTCGCTCCTCGAGATCGCGCATCATGGTCGTCATCAGGCCCATGCCGAGGCCACGCCGCTGGGCGGTCTTGAGCACATAAACGGCTGCGAACTCTCCAGCGTAACCGACGGCGGCGAAATGCTGATTGCGCTGTTCGCCGCATGAGGCGAACGCGACCAGTTCGCCCGCCCTCTCCGCCACATAGGTGGTCGCCAGATATCCGGTTTCGCCAGAGAGAATACGCCCCCACGCTTCCGCCCGGGCGTCCGCGGTCAGAGCGTCGAGCATCTGTTCCGACATCAGGCCGATATAGGTCTCGCGCCAGGTAGCCTCATGGACCTCCGCCAGCGCGGCGGCGTCCGCCAGCGTGGCGCGCCGGATCGAATATTCCGTCTGGTTCACAACGACCCCTCCACCCTGGCTCTATCTTGCAGCCAGCCTAACACAACGGATGGACGAAGGTCAGCGCCACCGTTCAGCGCGCGCCATCCCGTAGTTCAAGAGCACGTAGGGCCACGACGAGGACAAGATAGCCGGCCCTGAGCCCATGGAGGCGCCATACCGGCAGCTGGGGCGTGTCGGCGGTCATCGCGGTTACTCGACTTCCTTGAGGATCTTTTCGACGGCGGTCAGCCGGGTCCTGACGTCCGCTAGCGCCGCCTGGATGGAGGACAGCGCCACCACGGTATCGGTTTCGGCGGCCGCCGCTTTTTCCGCGACCAGGCGGTAGGCGTCGTCATTGGCGAGACGCGCCCTGGCCTGGAGGACAGCAGAGACATAGCGCATGCCGAAGACGACCAGGATCGTCGCGAACGGCAGACATATGGAGAAGATATACAGGGGCGCGGACAACATCGGGGTTCCTTCAGCTTTCAGGTTTGGTGGTCAGGGATTTCGCCGCCTCGGCAATCGCGGCCGGCGTGAGGTCGAAACCGAAGTCGGCGGCTTCGAAATAGTTGAGCGCCTTGCCGTCGCGAGACAACTCAAGCTGGCTGGTGACGAGGCCGGCCGCTTCCAGCTTCTGCAGGTGCAGGTGCAGCAGCGGTCGGCTGATGCCGATCTCCCGCGCCAGCTGGCTGACATAGTTGCGCCCGCCCGAGGTCAGGGCCGCGATAATTCGCAGCCGGTGCGGATTGGCCAGCGCCGCCAGCACGGCCAGCAGCCGGTCTCCCTCGGTCAAAATGTGCGAGTTCGATTTCATATGTAAGGATTATCTGACGTATGTCAGGGAGTCAAGCACGATCGCCCATCGCCGTTGCCCGACGGGTCAATTCTGACTACGGCCTTGTCGTCCAGAAGAACCGCCGCGACCAAGGGCGGGGGAGTCAGGGAGTTGAACGTGCGGTCCTATGATCTGATCATCGTCGGCGGCGGCGTCGGCGGTTCGGCCCTGGCGACCGTGATGGCCCGAACTGGCAAATCGGTGCTGTTGCTGGAGCAGTCCACGGTCTACGAGGATCGCGTGCGCGGCGAATGGATCGCGCCCTGGGGCGTCGCGGAGGTGCGGCGGCTGGACCTCTACGACACCCTGATGGCGGCCGGCGGTCATCACATCACCCGGCATATCACCTATGACGAGACGCTGGAGCCGGCGGTAGCTGAAGCCTCGGTGCTGTCGCTGGATATCTTTACCGAGGGCGTGCCCGGACCCCTCTGCCTGCGCCATCCGATCCACTGCCAGACGCTGTTCGACGTCGCGACAGCCGCCGGCGCCCATGCCCTGCGCGGCGTTACGGTGATGGAAGCGGCGGGCGGCAAGTCGCCCCACGTGCGCTACGAGATCGACGGCGAAACCGTGGAGGCTCACGGTCGGCTGCTGGTCGGCGCGGACGGTCGCGCCTCCCAGGTGCGCGAGGCCAATGGCGTCACCCTGCACCAGGACAAGCCGCATCACTGGTTCGCTGGACTGCTGGTCGACGGCGTGGAAGGCTGGGACGACGACCTGCAAGCCATCGGCACGGAAGGCGACTTCGGATTTCTGGCTTTTCCTCAAGGCGGCGGGCGCGTGCGGATCTATGGCGGATATCCGCTGGATCAGACCGGACGCTTCAAGGGACCGGACGGGCCGAGAAAATTCCTCGACGCCTTCGCGATGGCCTGCAGCCCGGAAAACCGGCGCCTCGTGCGCGGCCAGCCGGCCGGACCGCTGTTCAGCTATTTCAACGCCGATTCCTGGACCGACGAGCCGTTCGCCGAAGGCCTGGTGCTGGTGGGCGACGCCGCCGGCTGGAACGACCCGATCATCGGCCTTGGCCTGTCGATCACCTATCGCGACGTGCGCATCGTCAGCGACCTGCTCAAGCAAAGCGACGACTGGAGCCCGTTGTCTTTCGCCAGCTACGCCGAGGAGCGGAGCGAGCGGATGCGCCGGCTTCGCTTCACCGCCAAACTGCAGGCGGCCGTCGACATGGAATTCGGCGAAGCGGCCCAGGCGCGCCGCCGCGATCTGTTCGAGCGGTCCGCCGCCGATCCCAGCCTCAAGGCGCATTCCTTCGCGGTGATGGCCGGGCCCGAGAGCCTGCCGCCCGAAATCTTCACCGACGCGCATCGCGACCGCGTCCTGGGCGTCGGCTGATCGCGTGACCCATCTTGCGCGCCCCGACATCCGCCGCCCCGGCGCCATCGACGCCGGCTGGCTCACGGCCGTCCTGCAAGGCGCGGGCGTCGACGCGGTGGTAAAGGGTTTTACAGCCGACGGCGTCGGCACCGGCCAGATCGGCGACAGCGTCCGTTTTGAACTGGACTACGCCCGGGCGGGACTGGACGCTCCCGCTTCGCTGGTCGGCAAGTTTCCGTCGCCGAACAGCGAGAGCCGCGAGACCGGCGTCAAGCTGGGCAACTATCTGCGGGAGGTACGTTTCTATCAGCAGCTGGCGCCGAAGGCCCTGATCCATACGCCGCGCTGCTATTTCACCGACGTCGATGAACAGACCAGCGAGTTCGTGCTGATCATGGAGGATCTGGCGCCGGCCGAGCAGGGCGATCAGCTGAAGGGCGTGACCGTGGAACAGGCGCGGCTGGTGGTCGTCGAGGCGGCCAAGCTGCACGCCTCGCATTGGGCGGACGACGGCCTGGAAACGCTGCCATGGGTTTCGAACACCAAGGCGGCGCCGCCCAGCGTCGTTACCAACGAGATGGTGGCCGCCCTGTGGGCGGGGTTCAAGGACCGCTATGGCCCACGACTGGCGCCGCACTGGGTCGAGGCCGGCGAGTGGCTGTCGTCGCACTATGCGGCGATCGGAAGCCGCCACGACGGCCCGCGCTGCCTGACCCACAACGACTATCGGCCCGACAACATGATGTTCGCCAGCGAGCGCGGCGGCTATCCGGTCACGGTGCTGGACTGGCAGTCATTCGCCTATGGGGCGGGCGCGACGGACGTCGCCTATTTCCTGGCCGGGGCGCTGCCGCCGGAGGTTCGCCGGGCGCACGAGCCGGCGTTCCTTACGCTCTATCACCAGACCTTGGCCGATCTTGGCGTCTCCGGATACCGCATGGACGACCTGAAGAGGCACTATGCCCAAGGCGGCTATCTGCTGTTTCTCACCGCCTTCTTTGCCTCGATGATCGTCACCCAGACCGAACGCGGCGACCGGATGTTCATGCGCATGCTGGGGTCGGCGGCCGACCACATGGCCGATCACAACGCGTTCGACTTAACCTAGCCCAACGCTCGCGCCGCCAGATCGCGCCAGAGCCGGCCTTCTCGCTTGAACTGTGGGTTGGCGCTGTTGATGCGGCGGTCCATTTCCATGATCGCCTCGCGCGCCTCGGTTGTCCGGCCGGCGTGGGCGAGAAAAGCGGCATAGCGGCCCAGACCTTCGAGGCCCGGCAGGCGACCGGCGGCCCACTGATAGGCGGTATCGGCCTCGGTCATGCGGCCCAAACCCTCATAGGCGCGGCCAAGCGCCAGGGCGGCCTGGGGGCTGCGGCCCTTGTCGGCGTCATGGCCAAGCTGGTCCAGCAAGGTCAGAGCCTCGGCGTGACGGCCCAGTTCGATCAGGGCCGTGGCGCGGCCCAACAACAGCGCTGGATCATCGGCGTGGATGCCCGTGGCCGCCTGGGCGTAGAGCCGTTCGGCCTCGTCGTGATGGCCGAGGCTCGCCGCCGCCTTGGCCAGGCGCATCTGGTTATGGACCGTTGGGGAGTCTTCGGTCGCGGCCTTCGCCTCGCGATATTCCCGCGTCGGATCCAGGGTCTCGCGAGCGCTCTGGACAGCCCTCCGGGTGGCAGTGCTCCCAGCCATCGAGGGCAGGACGATGGCCACCAGATAGACAAGACCACCCAGGGGCTGCAGCATCAGGATGATCATCAGCCAGTAGATCTGCTGGCCGCTGCGGACGGCGTGCACGCACAGGGCGATGGAGAACAGCAGGGAAAGGCCGAAAGCCGGCAACATGGTAGGCGCTCCTATCGTGCCTCTCAATAAGGGGAAGGCGGCGGAGAATCTCAAGCCGTCTCGACCATGGCTC
>JANYFU010000273.1 GCA_025359665.1 Caulobacteraceae bacterium | reverse complement strand
ATCTGGGCCTGGACCAGATCGACCCCGGTCACCGCCTCGGTGATGGTGTGCTCGACTTGCAGCCGGGCGTTGGCCTCGATGAAATAGAAATCCTCGCCGCCGACCTCCAGCAAAAACTCGATCGTGCCCAGAGTGCGATAGCGGGCCGCCGCCGCCAGGGTGACCGCGGCGTCGAACAGGCGGGCCCGCAACGCCTCGCTCAGGCCTGGAGCGGGGGCGATCTCCAGGATCTTCTGATGTCGCCTCTGGATCGAACAGTCCCGCTCGCCGATGGCCAGCACGCCGGTGCGGTCGCCGGCCACCTGCACCTCAATGTGGCGGGCGTTCTCGATCAGACGCTCGGCGTAGACCGCGCCCTCGCCAAACGCCGCTTCGGCTTCCCGGGAAGCGGCGGCGAAGGCCTCGGCGATCTCGGCGGGGTCGCGCACCACGCGCATGCCGCGCCCACCACCGCCGGCTATGGCCTTGATCATCATCGCGCCGCCGTTGGGAAGCGCGTCGAAGAACGCCTGCACCCCTTCCAGGTCGGCGGCGCCCTCGGTCCCCGGCAAAACCGGCACGCGCGAGCGGATGGCCAGGGCGCGGGCCTTGGCCTTGTCGCCGAACATGTCCAGCGCCTCGGGAGAGGGGCCGATGAAGGTCACGCCGCCCTGCGCGCAGGCCCGGGCGAAGGCGGCGCTTTCCGACAGGAAGCCATAGCCGGGATGGATGGCGTCGCAGCCTGCCTTGCGCGCCGCGGCCACGATGGCGGGAATGTCGAGATAGGCCTTGGCCCCGGCCGCCCCCAGGGCGACGGCCCGGTCGGCCGCCTTCACATGCAGCGACCGCTCATCGTCGGTGGAATAGATCGCCGTCGAAGCCAACCCCAGATCGGCCGCGGCCCGGGCGATACGGATGGCGATCTCGCCGCGGTTGGCGATCAGGATATTGGTGATGGTCATGGGGGCTGGGGGATTCCTGGCGGCATTTGGCGTATTCTTCACCCGACCATAGAGGCGGGACGCCGCTTCATGCACGCGAAGTTTGCCGTCTCCCACCGCTTGGCCGACTGGCATCCTCAAAGGCTGGCGCGGGTGACCATTATATAGTACGCGGCATGAGGTTAGGGAGCATGGATACGACGCCTCGCAGGATATCGGTGGTCTTCTATCAGACGCCGGCCGGCGCCGAGGTGGTGCTCGATTGGCTGCGGGGACTGGACGCTATCGATCGAAACATCATCGGCCAGGATTTGATGCGCGTACAGTTTCGCTGGCCTGTTGGGATGCCACTTTGCCGCCCCCTCGGCGGAGGTCTGTGGGAGGTGCGAAGCGACCTGACCAGCAATAGGATCGCGCGGCTGCTGTTCTGCTTTGCCGGAGGACGCATCGTGGCTTTGCACGGTTTTGTCAAAAAGACCCAGAAGACGCCCGACGCGGATTTGAAACTGGCGCGCAAACGTCTGAGTGAATTTATCTGAAGGGACATCATCATGCCGGATACGACACCACGAAGCCCTGATGGCTTTACGACACTTGATAATTTTCTCGATGCCGAGGGTGTGCGGGATCAATTTCAGGCGGTTGCGATCAAGGAAGTCCTGGCTTGGCAGATCGGCCAAGCGATGAAGAACCAGGGTATGTCCCGCAAACGGCTGGCTGAGCGCATGGGCACAAGCCGAAGCCAGATCAGTCGGTTGCTTGACCCGACCGATGGCAACGTGACGCTAGTCACCCTGCAACGTGCCGCCGAGCTTCTCGGCCGGAAGGTCCGCTTGGAACTGGTGTAACGGAAATCGGATCCGGCGACCATTCATGGTTGAAAGCTTCTGACCCTGGTGGGGGCTCCGAGGGCCGCGATGTCGTCTTCGCTCAGTTCCCAGATCGAAAGTGCGATCTGGCTCATATTGCCGATGGGCATCATGCGACCTCGCTGAGGCTTCTACTGGCTTTGGCGGATTTCTTGAATTTGTTTCGGAACCCCGACGATCTCTACCACAAAGATGCCTCCCTTGACTCCCTCGGACTCCAGACTAGAACAAATACGGAACAAAAGGAGTCCTTCGGTCCATGTCTCGCGCGGCGAGCTTCGATGCGCTGCGGGCGGCGGTCGCCGCCATGGAGGCGGGCGGTGCGCCGGCCAAGGCGGCGCTGTCGTTTGGCGATATCCGGCTGGACCGAGTGTTCCCGGCCGGCGGCTTGCCGCTGGGGTGCTGGCACGAGCTGGGGGGAGAGGGGCTGGAGATCGAGACCGGGGCGGCGGCGGGCGCTTTCGCCGCCGTCCTGGCCATGCCGTTGGCGTCCCGGGGCGCCGTGGTCTGGGTCTCGCGGCGGGACGACCTGTACGCTCCGGGTCTCGCGGGCCTGGGCTTTCCCGCCGAGCGCCTGATCCAGGTCCAGGCCCGGGACGAGGCCCAGGCGCTGGCGGCCCTGGAGGACGCTCTGGGCGCCGCCGGCGTCGCCGCCGCCATCGGCGAGGCGGAGGCGGTGGACCTGACGGTGGGGCGGCGGCTTCAGCTGGCCTGCGAGCGGCGCGGCGCGACGGGGTTCCTCATTAGGCGCCGGTTGTTCGGCGCTCCGCCAGGGAAGGCGGCCCCTGGCGGGCCGCCCGCCACCGCCGGTTCCGCCGCGGCCACGCGCTGGACCGTCGCCCCGTCGCCAAGCGAGCCCGCGCCCGGAATGCCGGGACTTGGGGTTCCGCGTTGGCGCGTCGACCTGAAACGCTGCCGAGGTGGAAGGCCGGGAAGCTGGATATTGGAGATGAACGATGGAGCGTATCCTCTGCGTGTGGTCACCCAGTTGGGCGATCGCCAACTGGAAACGGCGCAACCCCAGGCCCCGTCAATCTGGCGCCGGGCCGGCTGAAGCCTTCGCCCTGGTCCAGGCCGAGCGCGGCGCGCGGCGGCTCTATGCGGTGAACCGGGCGGCGGCGGCCTTGGGGCTGTTCGTCGGCCAGAAGGCGACCGACGCCGCCGCGCTGGTTCCCGAACTGGCCGTGGCCGACGCCGATCCGGCTGCCGACGCCGCCGCCCTGACGGCGCTGGCCGACTGGTGCGCGCGATTCTCTCCCGCCGTGGCCCTGGACCCGCCGGACGGCCTGTTCCTCGACATCAGCGGCGTCGCCCATCTGTGGGGCGGCGAAGCGGCCATGGCCCAGGAC
>JANYFU010000265.1 GCA_025359665.1 Caulobacteraceae bacterium | reverse complement strand
AAGCCCCCCCATGGGGCGAAGTTGGGGAAGACATTGTAGGTAAAGGCGTCGAGTAGCTCCGCGTCGCTGGCGCCGGAGTGGTCATGACCGAACATCTCGGTGAAGCGTTCGCGATTGACCGCCGCCATGGCCTTGCGGGCCGAGAGCCCTTCGGGAACCGAGACCGCGAGGTCCGCGCCACCGGCTCGGCCGTTATATTTCAGGAATTCATCGACGATCCACTGCTGGCTGGTTACGCCATCGGCGATGTGGGGCGAGGGAATGGCGAAGGGGGTCAGCGCTACGTTCACATGATCGCCGTAGAGGTTATAGCGCGTGTTGGCGTCGCCGGTGAACGGCAGGATCTGGGGATGGGTGACCACCGAATGCCAAGCCTCCATGAACGCCTCGGCGGTGGCTTTCCAATTGGCGGGTATGACCTTGCCCACCCACACCGCCGTCGCGCAGTCCTCATGTTTCCAGCGTTTGAAGTGCTCGGGCAGCGGCGCGAGATAGTCCTCGAGCGTCTGGCCGCCCTCGGCCTCCTTAATGAAGATATAGCCACCCCAGCGGCCGACCTGGGCCTCGGGCAGACGCATGTCGGCATCATTCAGGTGACCGAAGTCCCAGCGGCAGGGAATTTCCTTCAGCGAGCCGTCGGTGTTCCAGGTGAATCCGTGGTACGGGCATTTGAAATCCTTGGAGTATCCGGACTCCAAGCGCAGCTTGCGGCCACGATGCAGGCACACATTGTGCATCGCCTTCACTGACCCGTCGGCCTGGCGCGTGACCAGATAGGAACGGCCCGCATTCTCGTAGACAACGACGTCACCAGGGTCCGGCAGCTCTTCCTCACGCGCCGCGAATTGCCAGACATTGGGCCACATGGCCCGCAGCTCGCGCTCAAAGAATACCGTGCTGGTGTAGCGCTCGGCCGCCAGGGGAGCGGATCCCATATATTCGTAGGCGTCGGTTTTCAGGAACTCGGGCGGGGACACCGCGTCGGCGGCCATCAAGTCATCCCAACCCACGCCGGGACAACGCGCCGTCCCGGCCATCTCCACGCCTTCTCCGTCGTGCGCCATATGCGATCCTCCAGGGCCTTTGAGCACGGTAGCACCGGCTCAAAAAACCAACAAGCGTGATTGTTTCTATTCACGAGACGGGCAAAACCGACACGTCCCCCTAAAAAAATCTATTTAGTAGGTTTTATGCGATTGCGCTTTTTTACACTTCCGATATTCGTTCGCGCAATCGTCCCGAGCGGCGAAGCCTGTTGGGAGAACGCCAAATGTCGCATCCGCGACCCATCACCCGCGCCGTGATGTTCAGACGCATCCTATTGACGGCCACCGCCGTCGCGTTGGCCATCGTCGATCTGTCAGCCGCTCAAGCCCAGGTGACGGAGGTCGTGGTCACCGCCCGCAAGCGTGACGAAAACGTCCAGAACATCCCGGTGGCGGTGACCGCCATCTCCGGCAAGGACGTCGAGAGGTTCAATCTGACCAGCGTCGAGGATGTCGCCGGCAAGACCCCTCAACTGATCATCTCGCGCGGGTCGAGCGGCAGCGGCGCCGACATCACCATGCGCGGCATCGGTTCCTCGAGCGAAAACATCGGTATCGAACAGTCGGTGTCGGTGAACGTGGACGGCGTCTACTATGGCCAGGGCCGGGCCATCGACGAGGGCGTGTTCGACGTCTCCAGCGTCCAGGTGCTCAAGGGTCCGCAAGCGCTGTTTTATGGCAAGAACGCCACCGCTGGCGCCGTCGCGGTACAGACCAACGACCCGACCTCGCATTTCGAGGGCAGCCTGACGGCGGGCTACGAGTTCAAGGCCGAGCAAGCCTATGTCGAAGGTGTTGCTTCAGGTCCGATCAACGATAAATTCGGCCTGCGCCTAGCTTTCCGCTATAGTGACCAGACCGGTGGCTATATCAAGAACATCGCGGGCCAGCCCACCTACAACACATTCGACACCGCCACGGGCACACCCGGCTCGGGACCCACCGCCAAGCCTACCGACGTTTTGGGGCAGGCCAAGGACGCCCTGGTGCGCGTAACCGCCAAGTGGAAGCCAACCGACCAGTTCACGGCGACCCTGAAGGGTACCTTCGACGACCATCGCACCAACAACAATTCCGATAATACAGTGAGCATCTACTGCCCGCTCGGCTATCCGCAGTCGGAGGGGACGTTGCCGGCCGGGAGTCGCTCGACCTGCGGTCGCGACTTCGTCGCGGCCCAGCCCGGCATACCACTGGTCATTGCCAACGTACCTGGTTCGCTCGAGGGCAGGGCCGGCGGTCAGGATTTTGAGCATTATCGTGATGGCAACATCTATCTGAAGCTCAACTACGATAGCGACAGTTTCACTTTGACCTCGACGAACGGCTATCAGCGCCTGTTCAATGACTGGGCCGACAATCAGAATTTCAGCAAGGCAGCCAGCGTCTATGCCGGCGAACACTTTGACTGGGATCAGTTTTCGACAGAGGAACGCTTGACGACCAAGTTCAAGGGACCATTGAACTTCGCCGGTGGGGTCTATTTCCAGACTACCACCCTGGATTTTCACCAGAACGTCGACTTCGCCGGAGCGCAGAATAGCGCCGCCGCCCCGCTCGACGAATATGTGGCCTACAACAAGTCGTCTCATACGCGAGGATACACCTATGCGGTGTTCGGCCAGGGCATCTGGGACATCACTCCCGAGCTCGAACTGACGGCCGGCGCCCGCTACACTCACGAGACCAAAACCTCATATTTTCGCCAGCCCTATGTCTGGCCGGCGGTCTACTTCTTGTTCGTGCAATATGACCCGGCCAATCCGAAGACCTCGGTCAACGCCAACCAATCGTTCGACAATGTCTCGCCGGAAGTCACCCTGACCTGGAAGCCGACCAAAGACGTCACCCTCTACGGCGCCTACAAGACCGGTTATAAGTCGGGCGGCTTCTCCAACTCGGCCATCCTCTCCACCGGCACGATCCCCGGCGACCTTCAGTTCAAGCCGGAGACCTCAGAGGGTTTCGAATTCGGGGCGAAGACCACACTGCTCGACCACCAACTGCGCATCAACGCCGATGTGTTCGACTTCCTGTATTCGAACCTGCAAGTAGACTTCTTCAATACGCCGACCTTCAACTACGTGACTCTGAACGCCGCCAGCGCCCGCACCTACGGCGTCGAGGCCACGGTGGACTACGCGCCCAAGGATATTCCCGGTCTGTTGCTCCACTTCGACGGCGCCTACAACGACTCCCACTATGGTCAATTCACCGCGCCATGCTCGCCGGCCGGCCTGACCTTTGAGCAGGGGTGCAACGCCTATCGCAAGGTCGATCCCGCCAGCGGCTCCTACAGCTTTACTCAAGCCTGCGGCGGCGATGGTCAGCCGGCTACCCCAAACTGCAACTTCATGAACGTCGATGGCCGGCCGACCGCGCTGGCGCCCAAGTGGACCGCCGTGATCGGTGGTCAGTATGAGCGCCCGATCAGCTCCGACCTTAAGCTCGAACTGGCCGTGGATGTCCGCGTCAGCAGCGACTATGTCGCCAACCCCTTCCCGAGCGATCTGGCCTTAAAATATGATCACCAGAACGCCTATGGCGTACTGGACGCCGTCCTGACCCTGGCCAGTATCAACCACCATTGGACCGCGTCGGTGATCGGTCGTAATCTGACCAATACCTTCATCGCCCTGGGCACCGCCGGCCTGCCACTCTCCGGGGGCGTCACCGGCTGCAAGACCGCGGTCTGCGGACCCCAGATCATCTCCGACCAGGCCGCCATCGTCGCCAATCCGCGCACGGTGGCGATCCAGCTGAACTACAAATATTAGAGGAGGGAGCCTGAGGCGGCGTAGAGGGGGTCGTCGGGCTTGCGGGCGCCGCGATTGACCAGGGTGGCGTAGAGCCCTTCGTCCCAACGGGCGGTGGAGGGGACATTGCGGTTCCAGTCCATCACATAGAGCCGCCGGGCGATCCGCCACTCGCCGCCACGTTTTTCCAGCCGGTCGAGATAGCGACCGCCGACCACCATCTCGACCAGGCCGTCGGGCCCCTTCACCTCGTGATAGGCCGTGCAATAGGTCTCCGCCTCGGCCCAGTCGCCGCGCGGCGTGATCAGCATGTTCGACAGGGAGTGGAAGGTGCGGTTCATGTTGCGCAGCGCCGCCACCGTGGACGCCGCCCATTCATGGGCGTTCTGGGCCTGCGCGCCATATTGCGCCGTGCCATCGGGCCAGAAGGTGCTCGTCAGGGTCTCAAGGTCGCAGCGGTCGATGCCGCGCGAATAGAGGGTCAGAACTTCGGCTATGGCCAAGCGATCGGCCACGCTCGCCACGTCGATCTGGCTCATAGGATCCGCACCCGCTCCCGCTGACTGGAAAGATCCGCGGCGCCTCGGGCGCCCAGCAGGCTCTCCGGGGAGGCCCTGAGAAATGAATCCGAGGCCGGATCGTTGCGGGACCAGTCCACAAGTTCCGAGCGGAAAGCGATCTTCCACACCCCGCTCCGCCGTTCATAGCGATCAACATAGCGGCCGGCGACGAACAGGTCGCGATCCTCGCCGTCCTGTGTGATGCGGTGGAAGGCAATGAAATAGACCTCGCCGAAACCGACATCGCCTTCAAGGTCGATCCGCACCTGGCCGATCATGTGATGGTTGGACTTGTGCGGGGTCAGGGCGCCCTGGGCGAAGGCCACGAAGCCGTCGGCGTCACCCTTGTAGATGCCGTAGTCGGTGGTGGCGTCGTCCCAGAACACCGATCGATGAAGAATCGGGTCCAGGCGATCCTGGCCACGCATGTAGTCGCACAGCCGGTCATGAATCTCCTGCTTTGAGAGCAGTTCGTCGAGACGACGGTCCAGGCCGTCGCTCACCCGGCCGCCCCGGAGACGGACGCCTTGAACAGGAAAGCGTCCAGCGCCTTGTGCAAGTGGCGAACCCGCGCCTCCTGATAGTTGCCGAGGGTTTCGCCTTTCTTCACGGATGCCAAAAAGCCCTTGTACTGCATGGCCAGGTTGTTGGTGTCCTGGTCATAGACGAAGCCCAGGCCGGGGCTCATACGCGGGGCGTCGGCGTAGGACTGATCCTCGCGGATCTGGGTGGGGTCCGGCGCGCGCGGTATCTCTTCGCCAGGACGGTTCGGCTGAAGGAATAGCAGGTCGAAGATCGTTCGGCCCGGGTCCATGCCATGGGGCCGGAAGCGATAGATCATCGGCAGGCTGACACCCGGAAACAGACACATGTTCGGGAACAGGTGGTACTCGATGGAATCCAGCATCTCGCTGTCGGAATAGGCCGACAGGTCCACGCCCCACTGATCGCCGAGACTGCCCCGCAGGTGCTCGGCGGCGACGGAGCGGGCCAGGCGCCCCTCCGGCACGACCGTTCCATCCGGTGCGCCACGCATCTTGTCCAAGATCTCCTGTTGCGTCTGGGCGAACGGATAGTGGGGGCTGGGATGGCCGACGGTGTGGACGAAGCGCGAAACGTATTCGCCGAACAGATCGTACTGGGCGTTGGCGTCGCCCGCCGTGGCCAGGGCCTGGGTGTGGGTGGCGTAGACGTGATAGGCCTCCAGGAAGGCTTCCTGCGCCGCCTTCCAGTTGGTGGCCAATTCCTTTTGCAGATGCAGCACCACGTGGCGGTTGGACAGGTCCCAGCCGTCGTTGAAGTGCTCGGCGAGCACACCCAGGTGCTCAGCCAGCGGTGGCGCATCCTTGTCCATGTTGATGAACACAAAGCCGCCCCATCGCTCCACCCTCACCTCGGGCAGACGGTAGGCGTCGTCCGTCACATGCGGAAAGTCCCAGCGGCACGGTATGAATTCAAGCTCGCCGCCCAGGCTCCATGTCCAACCGTGAAAGGGGCAGCGAAGGCGAGGCGCGAAGCCCCGCGCCCCGGAGGGTTTCAGCTGAGTGCCCCGATGAAGACAGGCGTTAGGATAGGCCTTAATCTCGTCGGGGGCGCTTCGCACCACAAGGATCGAATAGGGACCCACGTCATAGGTGATGTGGTCGCCCACATCGGGGATATGTTCCTCGCGACAGGCCCATTGCCAGACCTTGGGCCACAGGCGCTTGATTTCCAGGTCGAAGAAGGCCGGCGAGGTGTAGCGCTCATAGGGCACGTCCTCATCGCCCAGGAACTGGTAGGCCTGCTGGGTAAGCGCCGGCGGTGTCGGCCAACCGTCGGCCAGGATCAGGTCCCGGGTGCTAGGCCCAGGGCATCGCGCTTCGCCCGGCGCCAGGGCGCGATCAGCGTCCACGGGGTCGAAGCGATCATCGGCGGCCATTCAGACGCCGATCCAGCGGTCGATGTTCTGGTGGAAATAGCGGACGCGGCGTTCCTGATGAGCCAGGATGTCACGCTTGTAGCCGCGCGAGTGCAGGCCCTTCTGGGTGCCGTACCAGACGAACAGATCCTGATCGATGCCGGGGCCCATGGTGACCTCGCCCAGCTTGCCCTGCTGGTGCGGCGCGGGAATCGAGACATCGACCCATTCGGCCATGCTCTGGGAATAGTATTGGGTCTGACCCTTGGGAAACAGGGTCATGTACCACATGTCGAAATAGCACTTCTCCGGATCGCTCTCGTGGGGCCGGGCGCGTAGCCAGATGTTGCCGTCGGGCTTGAGGCTGAACGACAGGTTCGGGAAGATGGTGAAGTGCCAGTGATCGGTCAGCTGGGCGTCGTGGTAGGTCGAGAAATCGAAGCCCTTCTCCGCCCCCAGCAGACGCTTCTGCCGTTGAAGGGCGACGCGGATCTCCCCGGTCTTGCCGCTGCGGAAATCGTCGGGATCGAGTTCCCAGAATCTCAGTTCCGTCTCCAGGGAGCGCAAGGTGTCATCCTCGCCGCCCTGCAGGGTCTTGGTCGGGCCGGCGCCCGGCATCAACATCCGGCAGTGGCCGCTGGGGTAGAGGTCGAACTGGCTATTGTCGTAGGCATACTCCATCACGAACTTGGTCTGGGGGTGGACGAAGGGGACATGGTAGGACTCGTTGAAATTGTCCTGGACCAGCTTCCAGTTGAAATCCCCCTCCAGCGTGACCCAGTGGGTGCGGACCATGTCGTTCATCGGATAGGTGTCGATCTGGTCGGCGATGGGCTGCATATACGATCGCAGCGACATGCAGTCCGCGTCCATATTGTACCAGACGAAACCGGCCCAGGTTTCGCAAGGGATCTCCACCAGATTGGCCTTCCCGCAAGGGCTGCCGTGGATGAAGTCCGCCTCGTCGGGAACCACCCGCAGGGTTCCCTTCAGGTCGTAGGTCCAGCCGTGATACCGGCAGGTCAGCCGTCGGGAATGCCCCTGTTCCTCGCCCATCAGCACCATGCCCCGATGCTGGCAAACATTGTAGAACGCGCGCGTCTGGCCATCGTCGCCGCGCACGCAGATGATCACCTCCGGGCCGAGGGAGGTGGTGATATAGTCCCCTGGTTTGGTCAGTTGCGCGGCCACGCCGGCGATCTGCCAGGTCTTGGTCCAGATCTTGTCCCACTCCCGCTGGGCGAAATCCTTCGTGTAGTAACGCTCCGGGGTGATCGGCCGATCGTCGAGGGTGGGATCGGGTGTCTGGGAGATGTCGGCGAGGCCGCGCGGCGCGGCGTTCCGGTGTTCGAGCGTCTCTGACATGGCGTTTCCCTTGGACGTTTCCCTGGCGCGGCGGATACGAAAACTGGAAATCCAAGTGACAGTGTCTCGACAAAAAAAGCAAGTACGATGAAACTGGTGTTTCACCGCGTCTGGAGGCCGGCATGGTCAAGCTGAAACTCGTTCCACCCATAGAGCCGCCACCATCGACCGGGCGACGTGGGGCCACCGCGCGGCGTATGACCCATAAGAGCGAACAGACGCGCCTGCTGATCCTGGAGGCGGCGGTGGACTCGGTGAACCAGTTCGGAATCCGGGGCGCCAATCTGGCACGCGTCGCCGAGATCGCCGGGGTGACGCGCGGGTGCCTGCAATATTATTTCATGACCGGCGAAGACGTGCTGATCGCCATGGCCCGCCACGTCGCCAGGCGCACCTGGGAAACCTATGAGGCTCAGGCGATGAACCCGCCGGATGGCCGCGATCTGATTGAATTCGCGATCGATCTGGTGGGCAGCCCCTCGACCGACCGCTATCGGGTGGCCCAACTTGAACTGCTCACGGCCGCTCGGACCATGCCGGTTCTGCGGCCTGTTCTCGAGGAAGGGGCGCGGCTGGTGGAGGACCAGTCCAAACGCTTCACCGCCAGGCTGTTCGGCAACGCCGCCCTGGCCGACACACCGCAGTTTCGCGCCGCGCGGGACCTCACCGCCCTGGTCAACGACTGGATGTTCATCAAGATATTCCCCGACGAGCGGGAGGAGCGGATCGCCGAAGTGCGCGCCGCGCTGCGGATCGCCCTGCACACCTTGTGGCGGATTCCCAGCCTGGACCGGGAACCCGAGGTCGTAAAACCCCGCATCCGCGTCAAGGCCGGCGGCAGGGCAAGATCGGAAATCACGGAAGAATAATCGAGATCGATTAAAATCACTTGCGTCGGCTTTCGACGTGCGTGATCTTTCTTTGGACGAGGCGCGCGGATTGAAAGCGTCCAGGAGGCAAGGCGTG
>JANYFU010000264.1 GCA_025359665.1 Caulobacteraceae bacterium | reverse complement strand
AATCGCGGCGGCTGTCCAGTGTGCCTCCATGTGAGGAATCCGCGCATGGATGGTTCGCTGCCCATCGACCTGAGATCATCGGCCACCGGAGACGCGGACGACGGGGCGTTTGTCGCCGAGGTGCGCGCGTTCCTGGCCAAGGCTCTCACCCTGGACCTGCGCGAGGCCGGTCGCCTCGCTCTGGGAACGCACGCCGATATCGAGGCCTGCAAGATATGGCATCGGCGGCTTCATCGACGCGGCTGGATCGCCCCCGCCTGGCCCGCCGCCTGGGGCGGAACCGGCTGGAGCCCGCGCCAGCGCTTCCTGTTCGATCGCGAATGCGCCCGCAACGACGCCCCGATCCTGTTCGCAGGCGGCCTGCGCAGCCTCGGGCCGCTGTTGATCGAGATGGGAACGCCCGAGCAGCGCGCCTGCTACATTCCAGCGATCCTGTCGGGCGAGGACCTCTGGTGCCAGGGCTTCAGCGAGCCGGGAGCCGGTTCCGACCTGGCGGCCATCTCGACCCGCGCAGTCCGCGACGGCGACGACTATGTGATCAACGGTTCGAAGATCTGGACCACCGGCGCCCACTTCGCCAACCGGATGTTCGCCATCGTCCGCACGGCCGAGGGCGAGAAACGCCAGCAGGGGCTGACCTTCCTGCTGATCGACATGGACAGCCCCGGCCTGACCGTCGCGCCCATTCCGGGTCTCGCCGGCGAGCATGAGTTCAACCAGGTCTATTTCGACGACGTCCGCGTTCCCGTGGCCAACCGGATCGGCTCCGAAAACGACGGCTGGTCGGTGGCCAAGCGCCTGATGCAACTGGCCCGCTCCAACAACACGCCAGCCGCCCTCGTGCGCCGGGTGCTGCGCCGGACCGTCGAGGCGGCCGCCCGCGTCGGAGATGACCTGGAGCCCGGGATCACCCGCCGGCTGGCGGGCCTGAGGATCGAGCTGGAAGCCTTCGAGGGCCTGGAATTGGCGGCTCTGGCCGCCGGCCGCCCGCCGATCGCCGACGCCACGGGCCCGTCGATGCTCAAGCTGATTGGTAGCGAGCTTCATCAGAGGGTCGCCGAACTTGCTCTGGAGATCGCCGCGCCCGGGGCGGTCGGGGCCTTGGGCGCTCTTGGCGTCGCCGATACCGACCACGACGATCGGACCCGGGTCCTGGCCAAACACCTGGCGGTGCGCGCCGCCACGATCTATTCGGGCTCCAGCGAGGCCCAAAGAAACGTCATCGCCCGGGCGATTCTCGGCCGGGCCTGATCGCGTGTGCTTGGCGGCCCGGTGCGCCGCGCGCTAAACCCTCCCGATGACCGGGACATTGAACGCGGGCAGAGCCGTGATTTGCGCCCTGGCTTTCATCATCGGCGGCCTCTGCCTGGCGGCCGCGCTGCTAGCCCAGGGCGGTCGGGTCGATCCTTGGCTCGACCTCCTCACCCACTTTGCGCCGGCGTGGCTCGCGGGGGCGCTGGTCACCATCGGGTGTGGGCTGTCGCTTGCGAAGGGTTTGGCGCGGCGAGGTTTGCTTATCCTAGGGGTGTTGGGCGTGCTGGCGGCTGGGGGGTTGATCGCGCCGGAACTGACCCGGACGATCCGCCCCTCGATCAGGGCTCCAGCCGCCACCCAAATCCGCCTTATCCAGTTCAACGCCTGGGAAGAGAACGCCAATCCCGAGCGCGCGGCCGACTGGATCGTCAGCCAGAACCCGGATGTGGTCACGGTCGAGGAACTCACGCCCGCCTTCCAGAATGCGCTCGTCGCGCGTGGCCTGGTCTTCAACAAAGGGGTTTCCACCACCGCGATCTTCAGCCGTGGCGTTCGTGATCGCCACCCCTTCGCCGTACCGTCCGCTGACTGGAAGCTGCTGCCGGAATTCGCCCGGGCCAGTTTTCCAGCCCCTGACGGTGGGGAGGATTTCAGTGTCGTGGCTGTGCATCTGACCTGGCCGAGCCTTTCCAGCCAATGGGGCCAACGCGAGGTTTTCGCCTCGCTGCTGGACCTCTACGCCAGGGATCGGCTGATCGTGGCGGGCGATTTCAATCTGACGCCCTGGTCCTTCGCACTGCGGCGGCTCGACGGGCGGCTTGGGCTGGAGCGTCGGGACCGCGCCATAGCCACCT
Organism: Caulobacteraceae bacterium; assembly: GCA_025359665.1. Lineage (GTDB taxonomy): Bacteria > Pseudomonadota > Alphaproteobacteria > Caulobacterales > Caulobacteraceae > Acaudatibacter. Next base: position 13,524 of record JANYFU010000264.1, on the reverse strand, counting down.
GGCCGGCGATGCAATGGATACGCGGCCGGCTCGTCATGTTGCCGGCGATGCTGCCCATCGACCACATCTACGCGGGGCCGGCCTGGCGCACGGTGCGTCTGGCCAGGGGACCGCGCCTTGGGTCGGAGCACTATCCGTTGATCATTGATCTGGCGCTGGAGCCTTGAGACGCCAGCAGGCCTTGTCCATCAAGCGTTCGGCCTGCCCGCGCTCAATCGCGCCAGGGCGTGGCGAGTGGCGGCGACAACGAATTCCCGGAAAATAGCCCGAAATCGGCGCCGATAGATCAGGAACTCCGGGTGAAACTGTACGTCCAGCCAGAACCGCCGGCTGGAATCCTCTATCGCCTGCACCGCGCCATTGGTCTCGCGGGCGCTGATCGTAAGGCCGGCCCCCAGGCGTTCGACCGCCTGCCTGTGGACGGAGTTCACCCAGAGCTCGGCCTCGCCGACAATGGTCGCCAGGCGCGCCCCGGGTTCGATAAGCACGCGCTTGCGGAACCAGGTCTGTTCGAGCCAGTGGGTCGGGTATCGGGAGCCGCCGAAGGTCTCCGCCAGATCCATATGCAGGGCGCCGCCGGCGGCCACGTTCATCAGTTGGGCGCCCCGGCAGACGCCCAGGATCGGCAGATCGGCCGCGCGGGCCCGGCGCAGCCATTCGACCTCCATGTCTTCCCGGGACAAGTCGTAGTCGTAGCCCGCCGAGGCAAAAATCCTCTCCCGGAATGAAGTCCTGGATGATCCGGGTTTCGCCCGCCGTCGCCGCCTCGGCCAGGGCGATTTCCAGGGCCGCCTCATCGTCAATCCGCCGCACGCCCCGGCCACCCACGCCCCTGGGTGGCTTGATCATCACGGGAAAGGCTTTAGGCCGCGCCTGATCGCCCGCCCGCCATTCGGTGTCGGTGCAGGCCGTCGGAACCTTAAGATCGAGGTTCCGGGCGGTGCGCATCAGATGGTCCTTGGGATCGACCGCGTCGATCGCCCCGAGGGCCGGGGCGGCCACGGTGATATGGCGGCCGAGTCTCTCGGCGTGGCGCGCGATCAGACGGGTCTCCTCGAAGCACGGCATCAGCACATAGGGGCGATCGTCGGCCGGTTTATGCTTAAGGATCGCCCTTTCGAGATCGTCGATGAACCTGTCCGGCTCGGTCGCGGCCGAGGCATGGACAAAATTCGCCTTGGCATAGCGCGAGAACGAAAGAACCGTCAGGCCGACATCGACGGCCCCGATCACCTCCACCCCGCGACTGCCCAGCGAATGGGCGATGGTCAGAGCCATCAGGCTTCGCCCGTAGGTGACGATCACCCGTCCCCGCGTCAGATCAACCGTCATGTGTCAGCCTGTTCGCCTGTTCATCCTGAGATCGTGACGATGGGGGCACCGCGCAAGTCACCGACTTGGGTGCGCCTGGGCGTGCGCCGGGGTCGGCCGCGCGGCGAGTGTCCGTACACTCTGGCGCAAACCATTGTTCCGTGAATCTTTTTATTGAGGCGGTCACTCCACGCGGTCGTCCTATAGTTAAGCGCCCTGGAACAGTATCCGCGTAACAGAGCCCGCCTAAGCCTTCGGCATGAAGCCGCCGGGCAAAGGGGCGCCAGGCAGCGGTCGCCAGCCCCCCCGTCTGGCGACCGCGGCCGACCGCGGAAATTTCATCCCGGTCTAAGGTTGCGCGGGAAATTCCAGCTTCGCCGTATCGTAGCCAAGCGCTTTCGCACGCGCCACGAGCCCTTTCAAAATGGTCGGATCGACGTGGGGGTCGCGGGTGTAGATCCACAGATTCTCGAACGACGGGTCGCTGGAAATGAACCAGGTGTAGTCGTCGTCGTGGTCGAGGACCCAATAGTCGCGGGCCGCCGGTATGAAGCCAAGAAACTGGTAGCTGACGTGCAGTTTGGCGTTGGTTCCCGGATCGAGGATCGTACCCGGACCGCCGATCGACTTCAGCTTGCCCGATGGCGTGCCTGCGTGACAGGTATCGTTGACCTTGATCTTCGTGGCGCTGACAGCCTTGTATTCGGTGGCGCCGGCCACGCAGCCATCGGTCAGCTTCATCGGGTGTCTGCCGATCTCGATCCACACACCGCTATAGAAACGCGCCAGATCGACGCTCTTGCCCGGCGCGGGAGCTTTGGTTTCGCCCGCCGTCGCTTGCGTGATTCCGAATGCCAGCGTCGCGGCCGCGGCCGCCATGGTGATGGCCTTGGTGATCATCGTCCTGATCCTCTCGTGGTTCATGGCGCCCCGGATGGCTCTACCTGACATAGCGTAAAATCTTACGCATCGCCCGCCGATACGGTTCATTGAACCCCTTCTTGAGGCCACGCGACCGGCGCGACCTTGCGGATCACCACGCACCAGCCCAGCGCGCCGACGACGGCCATGCCGCCCGCGATGATGAAGGCCCAGAAGAACTGGCCGGTCTGGTCGATGACGAAACCGGTGATCAGCGGACCGACAATGCCAGCGGTGTTGCCCACGGCGTTCTGCAGGGCGATCCACTTGCCGGCGGCCCGGGGACCGGCCAGGGTCTGGCCGATGGCATAAACCCCGGCCATGTTCACGCCCATCGCCGCTCCCGCGGCGAACAGACTGATCACCGACAGGGTACGATCGCCTAACGCGCAGGTCACCAGGCTGACCGCCAGGGAGATCTGGCATATACACGCGGCGGTCTTTCGCGCCTGGTTGGCGCTGGCGCCCGCCTGCATCCAGCGGTCGGTGATCCAGCCGCAAAGAACCGTGCTGGCGCCGTAGACCAAATAGATCGCCCCGCCGATCTCGGCCATCTGGGGTATGGTGAACCCCCTGGACTTGACTAGGTAGAGCGGCAGCCAAGAGATCACGAAATAGAAGGTGTAGTTTGCCGCGAAGTGGCCGAGGCAAGCGCCCCACGCCTCGCGGTGTCTGAGGATTTCCGGAAAAGAAGGCGCGGGCGCGTCGGACGTCCGGGCGGCTAGGGCCGAGGCCCGCCGCGTCGTGATCAGCCAGGGTCCCAGCCACAACAGGGACACCAGTCCGAAGGCCAGGAATACACTGCGCCAGCCGACCTGGGCCATCAGCATCCCTCCGGCAAAGGTGCCGAAGGCCGGTCCGAGCGACAGTCCCAGGGACACCACGCCATTGGCCGTGCCAAGCTTCTGAACCGGCAGATGCTGGGCAAGAAGCTTCGAGGCGCAGGGAAACGCGGCGCTTTCGCCCAGTCCGAGCAGAATTCTCAGACCGATCAGGGAGACCAACCCGCCGGCGAAGCCCGAGGCGATGGTGGCCAGCGACCACAGCGCCAGCCCCAGGGCCAGGGTTCGATAGGCGTTGATCCGTTCGATCAGCCACGCGGCGATGAACTGGCTGGGCGCGTAGCTCCAGAAGAACGCCGAAATCAGCAGCCCCATCTGGCTGGCCGACAGGGCCAGCTGGTCCTTGATCAGCGGCGCGGCGGTGGCGACCACCCCCCGGTCGATATAGTTGATGAACACCGCCAGGCCGAGCAGGATCACCACGCCCCAGCCGAATCCGCCCTTGGCGGCCGCCCCAGCCTGTCCCGGCGCCATGATCCCCCCCGATGGCGGCGGACACTGACCGATCCACCTAGTGTCCAGTTAAGCCCGGTGAGGGCCTAGGATCAACAAGGCGATGAGCCGGTTACGCCCGACTCGTCAGAAGGGTGCGGCCACGCCTCGGCCCTCGGCCAGGGCCTGGCGGTAGATATGCCAGCCGCTGAACAGGTCCTGGACCACGGCGCCGAGGGATTTGTAGACGGTGATATCCTCATCGCTGGCGCGGCCGACCTTGGCGCCGCTGAACACCTCGCCGATCTCTCCCAGCACGTGGCTCTCGTCGATCAGGCCCGCCTTGATGGCGTGGATAACCTCGCCCCCTTGGGCCAGCACCCCCTCGCGATGATCGGCGAAGACGCGGGCGCGGACCACCAGGGCGTCGTCCGCCTCGCGCGCCGCCGCCACGCTGGATCCGACCAGATTGACGTGTGTGCCCGGCGCAATCCAGCCGCCCTCCAGGATCGGCTCCCGCGACGCGGTGACGGTGCAGACGATATCGGCCTCGGCGACCGCTTCGCGGACGCTGGACGCGGTCCGCACCGGCAGCGAAAGTTCGGCTTCAAGGGTCCGCGCCACGGCGGCGACCTTGTCCGGCGACCGGCCCCACAAGACGATCTCGCTGAGCGGCCGCACCAGGGCCATGGCGCGGGCGTGGGTCAGGGCCTGTTCGCCATAGCCGAGGATTGTCAGACGCCGAGCGTTTGGGCGCGCCAGGGCCTGGGTCGCGGCGGCGCTGGCCGCGGCCGTGCGGATGGCGGTGATCTCTCCGGCGTGCAGCATCGCGACGATTCCGCCGGTCGCCGGGCCGAACAGCGCCACGAAGCCCTGGTGGGATTGCAGGCCCTTGGCGAAATTGCCCGGAAAGACGCTGATCAGCTTGGCGCCGAAGGTGTCGGCCGACACGCCCGGCATCACCCCGAACGCCGCGCCGTCCTCCAGGGCGATGATCTGGCGCAGCACCTGGCGCGTTTGACCAGTGCTCAAGGCGATCATCGCCTCGCGCATCAGCGCGATACAATCGGCCATCGGCAGCAGGTCATGGACGGTCTCGCGATCGATGATCAGCAGGCTCATGACGCGGTCTTTCTCGTTATGGCGGATCAATTCCCATGCGGCTCGCCGGCCCGGTAGTCCAGCGTTGGTCGCCCTCGTTCCCCGGGCTGAATCATGCTTTAAGGCGCCATCCGGCCGGAGGATTTGAGACAAGGTGCGAATCGTCGGCCTTTTGCTGCTGTGTTTCGTCCTGGCCGCCCCGGCCACCCCGTGGGCCGACTCGCCGCCCGTCAATCCCACCACCGTGATCGCCCAGGCCCGAAGCGACCTGCGAAACGCTTCGGCGGGCCTCAACACTAAGGCTCTGGCGGATTCGGATATCCAGGCGCGGCTGGCGCTGATCCCGCCGATTGAAGCCAAATTGACCGGCGTGCTGGCGGTCTTGACGCCCCGCCTGCAGGATTTACTGGCGCGTCAGGCCCAGCTGGGCGCGCCGTCGGCCGTCGCGGGGCCGGAAGACCCTCTGACTCTCGACACCCGCCAAAAGCTGTCCCGTTCGCTGGCCAATGTCACCGCCGAGGTCAAGGAAGCGCGGCTGCTGTCGCTCACGGCCCGTCAGGTCACCGCGACCCTGTCCGATCGTCTGAGGGAGAACTTCACCGCCCGGTTGTGGACGCAGAGCCGCTCGATCGTCGATCCGGGGCTTTGGCGGGACTTCGCCGGCGAGGCGCCCGGCGATCTGAACCGCGTCGGCGCCGCCATCGGCGACGAGGCCGATCAGGTAAGGTCGGTCGAGCCATCGACGCGGAACATCACTCTTATAGTGAGCGCGCTGGCGTTCAGCCTGCTCCTGATAGGCCCCGGGCGATTGATCCTCGGACGTCTCGGCTATCGCCGGGCCGGAAGCGGCGGCGCGGAGCCGCGCGTGCGGCGGATGGCGTTGGCGCTATGGCTGGTTCTGGTCGCCGCCGGAACGCCCCTGCTCGCCGGCTTGGCGCTGAAGGCCGCTCTCGACCAGACCGGCGCCCTGACGCCGGATATGGACGGTTTGATGATGCTGCTGATCCGGGCGGCGGTGTTCGCCTCAGTGCTCGAGAGTCTTGGGCGGGCGCTGCTGTCGTCCAGGCGTCCTGAGTGGCGCCTGGCGCCGGCGCCCGAGGCCATGGTGGCACGTCTCGCCGCTTTTCCGGGATTGATCGGCGCGGCGGCGGCCCTGTCGATGTTCGTTGTCGGGCTCAATAGTCTGCTGGGGATCAGCCTCGCCACCCGGGTCGCCAGCGATTGCCTGTCGGTGCTGCTCGAGCTGGTCGTCGTGGGGGCCGCCCTCGCGGCGATCGGCCGCGCCCGCGTGGCCAACAGGGCCAAGGCGCCCTCGGGACCTTCACCGGCGGAGTCGGATTCGCGGCTGCCGTGGCTCCTGGCGACGTTCGGGGCGTGGTTCGCGGTGGCCGGCGCCGCGATCGCCCTGCTGGTCGGTTACCTGGCGCTGGCCAATTTCCTGATGCGCGAAACGTTGTGGATCGCGGCGATCCTCGGCCTTCTGTTCCTTCTCGTGCGCCTTGCCGATGATCTCTTTCCCAGCCTGATGGCGCCGGACGCGCCCATGGGCGACGCTCTCGAAACCGCCCTGGGCCTGTCTTCAGGGACCATGGATCAGATCGGCGTTCTGCTGTCCGGCCTGACGCGTCTGCTGCTGTTGCTGCTGGCCTCAGTGGCGGTGTTCGCGCCGGTGGGGGCCAGTTTTGAAGACATACTGCAGCGCTTCACCGCCACCGATTTCGTGGTGCGGCTGGGCCTGGTGTCGATCTCGCCCGGCGCGGTCCTGGGTGGGATCGCCCTGTTCCTGGCGGGGCTTGCCATAACCCGGGCCGTCCGGCGCTGGCTGGAGGTGCGCTACCTGCCCAAGACCAGCATGGATCTGGGCCTGCGCACCTCCCTGGCGGCGGGGGTGACCTACGTGGGGGCTCTGGTCGCGGTGCTGGTGGCATTCGCCTATCTGGGCCTTAGCGTCGCGCAGATCGCCCTGTTCGCCAGCGCGCTGTCGGTGGGTATCGGCTTTGGCCTGCAGGCCATCATCGGCAACTTCGTGTCCGGCCTGATCCTGCTGGCCGAGCGGCCGGTTCGGGTAGGCGATTGGATCGCCATCGGCGATCTCGAGGGCGATGTTCGCAAGATCAACATCCGCGCCACCGAGATCGAGATGATGGATCACTCGCGGCTGATCGTGCCCAATTCCGATCTGGTCTCGAAAACCGTCCGCAACATCACCCATTCCGGCGCCCTGGGCCGGGTCAGGATCGTCCTGAAGGTCGAAGCCGCCGCCGATCCCACGAAGGTCCGCGACCTGCTGCTGGCCCGATTGGCCGCGCACCCCAAGGTGCTGAAGGAGCCCGCGCCTCTGGTCTACCTGACCGATGTCCGGGAAGCGGCCATGGAATTCACGGCGTTCGCCTATCTGACCTCGCCCAGGCTGGTCTATGGCGTGAAAAGCGATCTGTTGCTGGCTATCGTGCCGGATCTGCGCGCCGCTGGGGTGGCGCTGGCCAGCGCGACGACCGTGGTCAATGTGGAGTTGGCCGATCGATCGCGGGAACCGCTCCCGCCAGATCCGTTGGATCCCTGACGCCCCCAACCCATTCCACCCCTAGCCGGACCATGGGCTGATCCTCAGGCGAGTTCATGCTACAGCCGGCGAAATAGGGCTGGGGGTTAGAGTCAAGCACATGACCATCGGAGGCGCCGTCCTGATCGGCGTGATTTTCACCGGCGCGGCGGCCAACGCCGAAACCCTGCATTTTCACGCCAGGCTGAGCGGCGCGGCCGAGGCGCCGCCCAATCAAAGCCATGGTGTCGGCCTGGCCGAGTTGACGCTCGACACCGACAGCAAGCTGCTGAGTTGGCGTGTAACCTATTCGGGGCTTAGCGGACCGGTCACTGGCGCGCACTTCAAGGCCCCCCCGGAGCCCGGCGCCACGGTGATGTCCACCATGGATTTCAAACAGCCTCTGACTAGCCCGATCGTCTCTTCGGCCCGCCTCAACGACATAGAAATCGGCGATCTTCGGGCCGGCCTCTGGTCGATAAACCTGCTCACCGCCAGAAGTCCCAAAGGCGAGATCCGTGGCGACCTGGAGCAGGGGCCATAGCGGATAGCTTATCGCCTAGCGTTATAGTCTAGGGCGTGCCGCGCAGCCGTTTGCAGGCCTGAACAGTCCGGGGATCGGCAGAATCGCCGTGGTTGCACACATAGTCATCCGAGTCCCCATACCGGTTCCGCGGTCCCGACTGGGTCGTGGCCAGCGGCTGGCTGGCCGCCGGGGGGTTGGCGGGCCGGGACGGTTCGTTGGCAGTGGCCACGTAGCCTCCGACGCCACCGCGTGAGGAGGCCAGGGCCGAGGTCGCGGCGTTAGGCGCGGGCTTCACGGCGATTGAGGCCGGCTGCGACAACGCGGTTATCTTGGCCTTCGCCGCGCGAACGAACATCCCGGAGGGATATTGATCGAGGTAGGCGTTAAGCTGGGCGACATCCTTGCTAGCCTCGACGCTGTTCCAGAACGCCAGTTCCATCGAGCGGGGATCCAGTTTCGGCGGCGGTTTGAGGTTCCGGTCCGCGCCCGCCGTCCCGCCTGGGGCTGGACGTTCCAGGGTGGCGATCTTGGCCCTGGCGAGTTCCGCGAAGCTGCCGTTAGGATAGCGGCTGAGATAGGCCCGGAGTTGGCTGACATCGTTGCCGGAGGAGGCCGACTGCCAGAACATCATTTCCATTGATGCGGCGTCGTTCGCCGGAGCGCCGGCCGCCACCGCCTCGGCGGCCCGGGACACCGGACCCGGCGAGGCGCCCGGCACCAGCATGAAGGGCTCGCCGGTGATGCTGGCGCTGATGAACGGGCGCTGCTGAGAGCCCGTCGCGCGCAAGACATCGTCGCGCACCAGGCCACCCAGCAACTGGATCGGCAGGCCGGGCTGGGGCAGGCGCTTGGCAAGGGCCTCGGCGAAGGGGCTGTTGGCGCCGCGGCCATCGGAGGCGGTCTGTCCTGGTCCAGCGGAATAGATCACCAGCACGTCGTCGACGTCGATCGGCGCCAGCCCCTGGCCGACCGCGCGATGCGTGCTTCGCCAGCTATGGCCGAAGGGATTGTTGCGGCAGGCGTCGAGGACCACCACGCGCATTTCCGCGCCTTCGGTGGCCCCGAGCACCAGGTCCAGATCGATGGCCTCGTAGTCGAGATCGGAATCCTGTTGCAGGGTGGCGTCGGTGGGGATCAGCCAGTTCTTGCCCCGGGCCTCGATGCCGTGACCGGCGTAATAGATAAGGGCGACCCTTGCGCCCGCCGCGCTTGCATGGAACCGGCGCAAGGCGCCGCGAAACGGTCCTATTCCCAGATTGGGATCGGCGTCGATGATCTGAAAGCCGGCGCTCTTGAGCGAGCTGGCGACCAGCACCCCATCGTTGACCGGGTTCTTCAAGGACCCGGCGTGAGCGTAGGCGCCGTTGGTGATGACTAGGGCCACGCGTCGTGGAACGTCCGCGCGGGTCGTATCGAATCCGATCAACGCGATGATCGCCGCCGCCAGGAGCATAGCCGCCAAACGCATCGCACCGACGGTCATGGACCTGTTCCGCGCAGCCTCTGGCAAGCCAGGATCGTGCGGGGGTCTCCCGGCGCGCCGTGGTTACATAGGAAATCGTCGGAGTCGCCATAGCGGCTCGTGGGACGGCTGGTCCGCGACGCGGCCGATCCGCGCAGCCTGATGCAGGCCTGATCACCGCGAGCATCGCCCGGCGGGCTGTTGTTGCACAGGAAGTCATCGGAATCGCCATAGCGCGGATAGGAGGGTCCTATTTCCGATGGCGCCGCCATCGAAGTCTGGGTCATGGGCGGCGAAGTCCCGGGCGGCGAGGTTGGGGGCGTGGCCTCGGGTGGCGGGGGTGGTGGCATGGCCATCGGAGGCGGGCTGCTCAGGCGATCAGGTGGACCGGGCGGCAGGGTCGAGCAGGCGGCAAGCAACAGCCCAACGGAAATTCCGGTCAGAATTCTAGGCGCAAAAAGGTTTTTTCGTCGCATGGGCGGACCTCATCCGACTCCAGTTTAGTCGTCCCCGCCCGCCTGGCAAACTCATATTGGCGTTATTGCGGTCAGCTCGGGTCGCGGACCAGGGACACGATGTGGACCAGCATGGCCACCACGCCCGTGAAAGCGATCAGCATCAGGAACCGCCAGGGAACCAGCCGAGGGGCGGTCAGGGGCCGCGAGGCGCGCGCGCCGAGCCAGCCGCAAAGCACGGTTAGGACCAGAAAGAGGCCGGCCAGGACGGCGGTGACGGGCAGGGTCATGCCCAGCCGGGTAACCCGGGCTCGCCCTTCCGGCAATCAGTCATCCCGCAACGAGGCCCAGCCCACGGCGTGGACGCGGCCGGCCCCCAGAACGGCGGCCAGGGGACGCGGGCGGAGCAGGCGACTGAAGGCGGTGTCGCGGATGTTCAGGCCGCCAGCCAAGGCGCCAAAGGCGGGCAGGATCAATCGTTCGCCGTCGGTGACGAAACAGCGCCGTCGAACGCTGGCCCCCCGGGCCTTCACCCTCGCGCACGGATGCAGGTGGCCGGCGACCTCGCCAGGGATCGCGCCGTCCACCGGCTCATGGACCAGGCGCAAGGCGCCTATGGCCAGGGTTTTGGCGGCCTCGCCCGGCAGGCCGCACGGTCCGCTCGGGTCGTGATTGCCTGTGATCCAGATCAGCCGCCGTCCTCGGGCCATCAGGCGGAGAGACTCGATATCGCCGCCCGCCAGACGCGCCTCGCCGTCGCGGTCATGGAAGCTGTCGCCAAGAAACACCAGTTGATCGGGTTCGAGGCCGGCGACCTCACCGGCCAGTCGCCGCAGGGTGTCCGCCGTATCGTAGGGCGGCAGCATCTGGCCCCGGCTGGCATAGAACGAGCCCTTTTCCAGGTGCATGTCGGCCACGACCAGGATATGGCGCGCCGGAATCCAAAGGGCGCCGGACGCCCGGCACACTACTGTTTCGCTGACCAGATCCAGGGCCAAGCCACCCCGCGGATGCTGGGTGACAGCGTCGAATTGCATCGCGGCGGTCACGCGATGGCCTCGGCGATCAAGGTGTCGGCGGCGTCCAGCAGGATCATCTCTCCCGCGCCCTCGCCCGGCGCCTTCTGGCGGCCGATCTCCAGGATCACCGACACCGAGAACGGCGACAGGTGATCAAGCCGCGCATGACGGATACGGCCGCGGATTCGCGCCAGCAACACGCCCAACCGCGCCACGTCGATCAGGCCCTGGGCGGCGTCGGCGCGCGCGCAGCGCAGCAGCAGATGATCGCTTTGGTGCCGCCGCAGCACGTCGAAGATCAGATCGGTGGAAAAGCTGACCTGGCGGGCGCTCTTGTTGTCCCGGGTGTTGCGCTTCTCGATCAGGCCCGAGATCAGGGCGCAGGTCTTGAAAGCGCCCTTCATCATCGGACTTTCCGCCATCCAGGCCTCAAGGTCATCGCCCAGCATGTCCTCGTCGAACAGGGCGGCGAAGTCGAGATCTTCCATGGTTTTCATCGACCAGACCGCCAGCGCATAGTCATTGCAGACGAAACCCACCGGCCCGACGCCGGCCCGTTCGAGCCGCCGGGTCAGCAGCATGGCCAGAGTGGTGTGAGCCAGTCGGCCTTCGAACGGATAGCAGACCAGGAAATGCCGCTGGCCACGCGGAAAGGTCTCCAGCAGCATCTCATCGGGACCCGGGATGATCGAGCGGTCGCGCTGGATCTCCAGCCACTCGCGCACGTCGCCCGGCAGCGCCCGCCAGTGGTCGGGATCCGACATCATCGCCCGCACCCGTTGGGCGAGAAACGTCGACAGCGGAAATTTCGACCCGCCCCAGGAGGGCATCTTGGCTTCCTCGCCAGGGGCCGGCGTCACCAGCACATCCATCTGGGTGACGCCCATCAGCCGCCAGGTCGACCCGGCGAAGATGAAGGTGTCGCCAACGTCCAGCACTTCCAGATAACCTTCTTCCACCTCGCCGATCTTGCGTCCGGGCGTGGCGCGCTTGCCGGACGAGATCCGCACCGACAGCATCGCGGCCGAGACGATGGCCCCGACGTTCAGCCGGTGGCGCAGGATCATTTCGGCGGTGCGGGCCCGCCAGAGCCCGTCCTGGCCGCGCACGATCCGGGCGAAGCGATCATAGACCCGTAGGGCGTAGCCGCCGGTGGCGACGAAATCGACTACCGCCTCGAAGTCCTCCCAGGTCAGGTTTCGATAGGGTCCGGCGCCGCGGATTTCATCATGCAACGCTACCAGGTCGAACGGTTCGGAACAGGCGCAACCCATGATGTGCTGGGCCAGCACGTCCAGCGCCCCGGTCCGGGGAAGTTCGGTGTCGAAAGCGTTCTCGGCGATCGCCTCGCGGGCGGCCTGGCATTCCAGCATTTCGAAGCGGTTGGCCGGCACGAACAGCGCGCGGCTGGCCTCGTCCAGCCGGTGGTTGGCGCGGCCGATCCGCTGCACCATCCGCGAGGCCCCCTTGGGCGAAGCCAGCTGGATCACCAGGTCGACGTCCCCCCAGTCGACGCCCAGATCGAGGGTCGAGGTGCAGACCACCGCGCGCAGTTCGCCCCGGGTCATCGCCGCCTCGACCTTGCGGCGCTGTTCGGCGGAAAGCGAGCCGTGGTGCAGGGCGATCGGCAGGCTGTCCTCGTTCAGCCGCCAAAGCTCCTGAAAGGCGAACTCGGCCTGGAAGCGGGTGTTGACGAACACCAGGGCGGTGCGGGCGCCGCGAATGGCTTCATAGACTTCGGGCATCGCGTGCTGGGCGGTATGGCCGGCCCAGGGCACGCGATCCTCCGACAGCAGCACCTCCACCAGCGGCGGCGCGCCCGGCGCGCCGCGCACTAGGTCCACGGCGTCCTTGCCCGCCGGTGAAAGCCAGTCGCGGATCAGGTCCGGATCATCGACCGTCGCCGACAGGCCGATCCGCCGGCAGTCCGGCGCGAACACCGCCAGCCGGGCCATGGCCAACGCCAGCAGATCGCCGCGCTTGGACGGCCAGATGGCGTGGATCTCGTCTATGATCAGACACTTCAGATCCTCGAAATACCGCCGCGCGCCCTCCCACGCGCAGAACAGCGCCAGCTGCTCGGGAGTAGTGAGCAGGATGTCCGGAGGCTTGACCCTCTGGCGCTGGCGCCGGGCGACGCCGGTGTCGCCGGTTCGCGACTCCGCCTTGATGGCGAGGCCCATCTGGGCGATCGGCGTCATCAGGTTGCGCTCGACATCCACCGCCAGGGCCTTGAGCGGCGAGATATAGAGGGTGTGAATTCCAGGCGCGGCGTTGCGCGGTGGTCGCTCGGCCAGGTCGATCAGGCTGGGCAGAAACCCCGCCAGGGTCTTGCCCCCGCCGGTCGGGGCGATCAGCAGCGCGTGTCGGCCCTGGCGGCCCTTCTCGATCATCTCAAGCTGATGCGCCCGAGGCTCCCATCCGCGCGCGGCGAACCAGCCTGCGAACGGTTCGGGTAGAGGTGTGGTGGGCTCCGGCATCCAGATCGCCGATACCATCAGGATTTAGGATCACCAAGCAATGTTCCGGTTCTGTTTCGCCAGGCGCGCCGTCCACGGCGCCCAGTCTTCCATGGAACGTGCGAAAACGCACAAAACAGGCTAAGGGGTGCGGCCCCGGCGCCGCTGGCGTCCGATCTGGATTTCCGATGAATCTGAACGTTCTGGCCCTGGCGCTCGTCGCCAGCCTTGCCGCGACGCCGCTGTTGGCGTGGGCGCCCACCGCCGACACCCAGAAAACCCTGACCAGTGGCCGTGCCTGGGCCGAGGTCCTGCCGGACGCCGATGGCGCCGCCCTGATTCGCGCCGCGGTCGATATCGCCGCTCCGCCGAGCACGGTCTGGGCGGTGATGACCGATTGCCGTCTGGCTGGACGTTTTATCGCCGATCTGGCCAGTTGCACCGTACTGCAGGG
>JANYFU010000236.1 GCA_025359665.1 Caulobacteraceae bacterium | reverse complement strand
TCGCGCGCTAAGTCAATCCCGGCGGGTTCGGCTTGCCCCGGCCGTTGCTTGGCGGTAAGCGGTAGCCATGGCTTTTCAAGGATCAAACCGGCGGCGATGGCGGGTCCCCTCGTCACCCCTCTGAACACCGCGCGCCTCGCGACGCCGATCCTCGTCTCAACGCCAGACAAAGTTTTCACCCAATGACCGAACCCTTGATCGCGCCCGTCGGCACTCGCCGCGTATTCTCCGGCGTCCAGCCGTCCGGCGCCCTGCACCTGGGCAACTATCTGGGCGCCCTGGTGAAATTCGTCGCCCTGCAGCATGAAATGGAATGCCTGTACTGCGTGGTGGATCTGCACGCGATCACCGCCTGGCAGGATCCCAAGACCCTGGCCTCCCAGACCCGGGAAATCGCCGCGGCCTATTTCGCGGCGGGTGTCGATCCAGCGAAAGCGATTGTGTTCGCCCAATCCGCCGTCCCCGAACACGCCGAACTGGCCTGGATCTTCAATTGTGTCGCCCGGCTGGGCTGGCTCGACCGGATGACCCAGTTCAAGGAAAAGTCGGGCAAGCACAAGGAGCGGGCCAGTGTCGGCCTCTATACCTATCCGGTGCTCCAGGCCGCCGACATCCTGCTCTACAAGGCCACCCACGTCCCGGTCGGAGAGGACCAGAAACAGCACCTGGAGCTGACCCGCGACATCGCCGCGAAGTTCAATCACGACTTCGACGCGCCGGGGTTCTTCCCCTTGACCGAGGCTCTGATCGAGGGGCCGGGCGCGCGGATCATGTCCCTGCGAGATGGCACGGCGAAGATGTCGAAGTCGGACCCGTCGGACCAGTCGCGGATCAACCTCACCGACGACGCCGACACCATCGCCGGCAAGGTCAAGCGCGCCAAGACCGATCCCCTGCCCCTGCCCGAAACGGTCGAGGGTTTGAAGGACCGGCCCGAGGCGGACAATCTGGTCGGCGTCTACGCGGCGTTGTCGGGCCAGACCAAGGCGCAGGTGCTGGCCCAGTACGCCGGTCAGGGCTTCGGTCAGAGCTTCAAGCCCGCCCTGGCCGACATCCTGGTCGAACGCTTGTCGCCGGTCTCGGCCGAGATGCGACGCCTGATGGCCGATCCGGCCGAGATCGATCGCACCCTTGCGGCGGGAGCGGCGCGCGCACGGGCGCTGGCGGCGCCGATCCTGGCGCAAACCAAACGGATCGTCGGTTTCACCGCCGGCCAATAGATCGCCAAGGTTGCGTCCACGCCTCTCTGACGCCATCTACCGCTCCACGGAGACCTCCCATGTTCATTCAAACCGAATCCACGCCAAACCCGGCGGTGCTGAAATTCCTTCCCGGCCGCGAGCTGATGGCGAGCGGCACGCGGGAGTTCCACGACGCGGCAGAGGCCGAAGCGTCGCCGCTGGCCGAATCGCTGTTCGACCTCGGCGGCGTCAAGCGGGTGTTCTTCGGCCAGGAGTTCCTGACCGTGACCAAGGCCGAGGACCGGGACTGGGCGCACTTGAAGGCGCCGATTCTGGCGGCGATCATGGACCATTTCACCGACGGGCGGCCCCTGCTGCGCGACCAGGACGCCCTGGCCGACGATGAGGATATCTATGAGGGCGACGCCGCGCAGATCGTGGTCGAAATCAAGGAACTGCTCGATTCCAGGATCCGGCCCGCCGTGGCGCAGGACGGCGGCGACATCCTGTTCGCCAAGTTCGAGCCCGACACTGGCGTGGTTTGGCTGCACATGCGCGGCGCCTGCGCGGGCTGCCCGTCGTCGGCGGCCACGCTGAAGGCCGGCGTCGAGAACATGCTACGCCACTATGTGCCCGAAGTGACCCGGGTCGAGCAGGCCCTATAAGCCACCTTCAACTTCGCTCCCCAACTTCGCTCCAAGGATATCGCCCGATGACCGAACGCCTCGCGGAGTCCGCGCTGGACCAACTGTTTCGCGACGCGCGTAGCCACAACGGCTGGAAGACCGATCCCCTGTCCGAGGCCACCTTGCGCGAGGTCTACGAGCTCGCAAGGTTTGGGCCGACGGCGGCGAATACCAGTCCGGCCCGTTTCATCTTCGTGACCAGCGCCGAGGCCAAGGAAAAACTGGCGTCGGTGTCCTCGGGCAATAACCAGGCCAAGATCAAGACGGCGCCGGCGACGGTGATCATCGGCTATGACATGGATTTCCCAGAGCATATGGAGACGCTCTTTCCGCACGTTCCGGGCGTCAAGGGGTGGTTCAGCGATCCTGTAGCCGCCGAACAGACGGCTTTCCGAAACAGCTCGCTGCAGGGCGCCTATTTCATCGTGGCGGCGCGTTCGCTTGGGCTCGACTGCGGCCCGATGTCAGGCTTCGACAACGGCAAGGTCGACGCCCTGTTTTTCGCGGGCACGAAAATCAAATCCAACTTCATCTGCTCGATCGGCCACGGCGATGGCGCCAACATGTTCGACCGCCTGCCGAGGCTCAGCTTTGAGGACGCCTGCAAGATTGTCTAACCGCGAAGCTTTGCCCACGTGATCCTGCTGGCGCTGGACACCTGCTTGGCGGCCTGCTCGGTGGCGTTGAGTCGGGATGGGGAGCCGATCGCCTGGGCGAGCGAGCCCATGGTCCGGGGGCACCAGGAGCGCCTGGCCCCGATGACGCGCGATCTGATAACTTCGCGGGGCTTGGCCTTCGCCCAAATCGATCGGATCGGCGTGACCATCGGGCCGGGTTCCTTCACCGGCCTGCGGGTCGGGCTGGCCTTCGCCAAGGGCCTGGCGCTCGCGCTGGGACGTCCGTGCGTCGGGGTGGGCGTGCTTGAAGCCCTGGCCGCCGGTATCTCGGGGGCGGGTCCCACAGCCGCGGTGATCGACGCCGGCCGAGGGCGCGTCTACCTTCAGTTGTTTGATGGCGCCGTTTCGCTCAGCGGCCCGGACATACTGACCCTGGAGCTGGCGACCAGCCGGCTGGTCGAGGTTTTCCCATCTGGCCGTATGGTGCTGACCGGACCGGGCGCCCGCCTGCTGATGGGGGCGGCGCCTCTGGCGACACTGGATGAGACCGCCAGGCCTGACCCTAGGGCGGTGGCCCGTTTGGCGGGCTTGGCGCCCTCTGCTCCGCCCCGGCCGCTGTATCTTCGACCGCCTGACGCCAAGGTGAAGGCGGCGTGATCGGGATTCATCCGGCGAGGATTGAGGCCTGCCCGGCCCTCGCGGACATCCACCGCCAGGGCTTCGACCCAGCATGGTCGGCCGAGGAGATCCGGTCGCTGATGGATGGCCTTGGGGCGCTAGCCTTCAGCGCCGGCCCCGAGACGTCGCCGGTGGGCTTTGTACTATGCCGGATCGCGGCCGACGAGGCGGAGGTGCTGACCATCGCCACCCGACCCGACCACCGTCGGCAAGGCGTGGCCTCGGCCCTTCTGGACACTGCCATGGCCGCCGTCCTGGCAAGCGGCGCGGCGTCGATGTTTCTCGAGGTGGCAGTGGACAATCTCGCCGCCCTCGCCCTCTATCGCTCGCACGGGTTTGATGCGGTCGGCCGGCGGCCGGGCTACTATTCGCGGCCCGGCGGGCCGATCGACGCGATGATCATGAGGGTCGATCTTAACAGATGATGCTTCGCCCCCTATGATAGAGGATACCGCCTGGAGCCCCCCGTTGGATCGCCTGGAAAAACTCTGCGTCGAGAAGGGAATGCGCATGACAGAA
>JANYFU010000229.1 GCA_025359665.1 Caulobacteraceae bacterium | reverse complement strand
TGGTGACGGCGGTCGCCCCAGCAGCCAGCGTTATCCCGCTGGTCTCAGCCACGTCGTTGGTCTGCCTGGCCGGTATGGGCGCGCTCGCGGCCCGTACCGGCGGCGCCAACATGCTGGCCGGAACGATGCGGGCCACGTTCTGGGGCGCGCTGGCGATGGCTGTGACAGCTGGCCTGGGAGCCCTGTTCGGAACCGTCGTCTGACGGCCCTAAGGCAGGCTCACCTTGACGCCACCGAACGCCCCGACGCCCGGCTTGTCAAAGCCCACCGGGTCCTCGTAGTGGCGGTTCAGCAGGTTGTCGACCCGAGCGAACAGGGTAACGCCCTTGCCCAGATCGTAGGACGCCGCCAGGTTCAGCGTCGAATAGGGGCTGGCGGTCAGGCGGGGGATGGAGAAATCGCGGTTGGCGTCAACCCGGCCGCCGACATAGAGCAGGGATGACGACAGCGAGAGCCTGTCGGTCGGCCGCCAGACGGCCTGCAGGCTGACCTTGTTCTTGGGCCGGCGAAGCAGGGCCTGGGCGGCGATGTCGTCCCGGGCGATGGTATAGGTATAGTCGGCGCGCAGACTGAGTTTGCGACTGACCGCCAGGGCGGCGAAGCTTTCCACTCCGTAGGTCGTGGCCCGGCCGATGTTGGCGTAGGTAGTGAAATCGGCGCTGGTCTCGATCAGGTTCCTGATCACGTTGTGGAACCAGGTAGCGCCGACGCGCAGGCGCCCCTCGGCCAGCGGCTGTTCGAAGCCGATGTCATACCCCTCGCTGGTCTCGGGCTTGAGGTCCGGGTTGGCGAAGAAGAAAAACTCCGGAAAACTGACGAACAGCTGGGTCAGGGTCGGGGCCTTGAAACCCGTGCCGTAAGTCGCCTTCAGCTGAGTTCCCGTTGCGGCGATCAGAAAGGTAGGGGCGATGTGGAAGGTGGTCTTGCCGCCGAACCGGTCATTGTCGTCATAGCGAATGCTGGCGGCGATGGTCAGGCCCTGGACCGGATGGGCCTGGAGCTCCGCATAGCCAGCGCGGTCTGCAATGCCTGGATTCCTGACATCGGCGTTGGCCAGCAGACGATCCTCGCTGTCTTCCGCGCCCAGGATGAGGTCGTTTCCGCCGCCCAGGGCCACGGTTCCCTGGTAGTCCAGCTTCAGGCGGTCGCCGTTGGCGAGGGTCGGCGCGGGCAGGCCGAAACCGTCGTCCGGCGCCTGGATGCGGGTGCGGTAGTCGGTGTAGCCGACCCCCAGTTCGTTCTTGAGCGCGCCGTTGAACAGCGCGAACCGGCCATCGAAGCGAGTGAACAGCTGCTGGGTCTTTTGCACCGTCTGGGCTGCGTCCGGGATGTTCGGAGCTGGATAGAGGTCGAAATTCTCGCCCGTGCTGCGCAGGTCGGCGTTGGTGAAGCGAACAACCAGGCCGAAGCTGAGCGCGCGGCTGACGGCGAGCCGCAGCTTCGCGCCGGTGCTCAGGTTGTCGTACCGATCGCCTATCCTCGCCTCTCCGGGGGCCAGCAAGCCAAGTGGCGTGACGGGTGTATCGCCGGTGAAATTGTGAGCGATATTAAAGGCGTAGCTGAGCCGCGATGTCGAGCCGCTGACCGAGGCGGTTTCGTTCAGGGTGTCGAACGAGCCGCCTTCGACGCTGGCGGTCAGACGCGGCGGTCCGTTGCCCTCGCGGGTGACCAGATTGATCACTCCGCCCAGGGCGTCCGAACCGTAGAGGCTGCTCTGCGGGCCGCGCAGGATTTCCACCCGGGCCAGATCGGCGGTGGTGACCTGGCCGAAGTCGAAGGCGCCTTCGCTGGGGTCGTTCACGTCGATGCCGTCGATCACCACCTTGGTATGGTTGCCGTTGGCGCCGCGGATGAATACCGAGGTCAGGCCGCCCGGCCCGCCAGTCTGCACCAGGCTCAGGCCCGGCGCGTCGGCCAGGGCGCTGGTCAGGGTGCGCCACTGGTGATCGTCGATCTGCTGGTCGGTGATCAGGGTGATCGAGCTGGCCACCTTGTCGAGCGGTGTAGGGATGCGGGTGGCGGTGACCACCAGGGGTGGGACTGGGTTATCGGGTGGCGGAGCCTGATCGTCGCGCGCCGTGGCCGATCCCGCCAGAATCAGCAAAAACACCCCGGTGGGGGCGGTGAAGGAATATCTGAAAACCATTGCCATAACCTCGCGGCGACCGTGACCCGTCACCGCGAAAACCGACGGCCGGCCAAAGTAGCGGCGCCCCGTCCTGGGAACGCCCGACCCCTGCCGGTCATCCGCTTCGGCACACCCCGTCCGACGCGTTCGCGCGTGACCACGACTTGTGGCAGGTCTCCTGGCTCACGGATCCACGCCGACGGACCGGCCTTCCCAGGGTGATCGCCCCAGTGGCCATGAACGGGTCCGTAAGCTAACCGCTTACAGTTGCGGGGGCAGCCGCGGAATTTAACCGCATTCCCTATTGATCCCTAGCGGGAACCACGGCGCCTTTTGCGGCGCAAAAGCGCGGCGCGTCAAGCCTGCGCTAGGCGAGTCAGGGCGTCTCCCGTCAGGCGGCGGGTGATCCATTCGGTTTTGGAGGTGGCGCCAAGGCCGTCGTAGAAGGCGATAGCCGGGGCGTTCCAGTCGAGCACCGACCACTCCAGGCGCGCGAGGCCTTCATCGACGCAGCGTCGGGCCAAGGCGGCCAGCAGAGCCTTGCCCACGCCACCGCCCCTGACGGCGGGCCGCACATAGAGGTCTTCCAGATAGAGGCCATGACGGCCCTCGAAGGTCGAGACGCTGTAGAACCACAGCGCGAACCCCACCGGCCCTGTGGCCGTTTCGGCGATATCGCAAAAGACTTTGGGCGACGCGGAGAACAGCAACGCTTCGACATCGGCCAGGCTGGTTTTCACCTCGTGCAGCAGGCGCTCGTAGTCGGCCAGCTCGCGAATGAACGCCAGGATGACCGGAGCGTCGTGCGGTTCGGCGGTTCGGATGACCAGGGGCACGGTCAGAATTCTTTCCGGCCGACACCCTCGGAACAGTCTTGAAAACTGACTACACTCATATATGATCACCTTCAATGAGTAAGGCCGCCCGGATCGAGCCGGGCCAGGGAGAACATTGTGACGGCGCGAACGGGCAAGCAATATCTGGACGGGCTCCGCGACGGCCGGGTGGTCTGGCTGGGAAACCAGAAAGTCGATGTGTCGACGCATCCCGCCATGGCCGGCTCGCTTTCCGGTATGGCCGGCTATTTCGACTGGCAGCACGCCCACGCCGAGGATTGCCTGGTCCCCGACCCGGTGACCGGCGCGCCGATGAGCGCCAGCCTGATCGTACCCAAAACCCCGGACGATCTCCGCCGCCGGAACCGGGCCTTCGACCGGTTCGCCCGCTATTCGGCCGGCATGCTGGGGCGCACCCCCGACTATGTGAATGTCACCCTGGCTGGGTTCATCGCCCGCGGCGACATCTTCACCGCCAAGGGCGACACGGTGTTCGCCGAACGGTTGCACCGGTTCTATCGCGAGGTGGTGGAGGGCGACCTCTCGATGACCCACACGATCATTCATCCGGTGGTCGACAAGGCCATCGGCGACACCCAGGGGATCAACGGCGAGCTGGCGCTGAAGGTGGTTCGGCGCACCAACGACAGCATCGTGGTGCGGGGCGCCAAAATCCTGGCCACGCTGGGGCCGTTCGCTGATGAGCTGTTCGTCTATCCCGGCCAGCCCCAGCCGCCGACCATCGATCCGAACATGGTGCTGGCCTTCTCGATTCCGATGAAGACCAAGGGCCTGATCACCGTCTGCCGCGACCACTATGGCGTTGCCGGCCCCGCCGGCGACAAGCCGTTCTCCAGCCGGTTCGACGAGCAGGACGCCTTCATGATCTTCGACGATGTCGAGATCCCGATGGAGCGGGTGTTCATCGACGGCGACCTGGATGTCTACAACGGCCTGATGCGGCAGGGCTGGGCGGCCAACATCATGCAGCAGACCTGTATTCGCGCGGCGGTGAAGCTGGAGTTCGCCTATGAGCTCTGCGTGCGGATGGCCAAGGCGACCAATTCCGACAAGCGGCCCGACGTGGCCGCGATGCTGGGCGAGCTTTGGGGCTACGCCACCTTGACCCGTTCGGCGATCCGCGCCGCCGAGGCGGACGCCCGCGACTGGGGCAACGGCGCCTTTTTCGCCGACGACAGGCCGCTGCGGGCCACGCGCTCGATGATGCCCGGCTGGATGGTCAGGGCCAACGACATCATCAAGACCGTCGGATCGCACAATCTGCTGGCGACCCCCTCTCTGGAGGCGCTCGACAACCCCGAGATCGGGCCGCTGCTCAACGCCTATATGCCCGGGGCGAACGGCATGAGCGCGCGGGAGCGCTCGAAGCTGTTCCGCGCCGCCTGGGACTTCGCCGGATCGGCGCTCGGAGGCAGGTCGGAACTCTATGAGCGATTCTACCTGGCCAGCGCGCCGCGCAACCAGGCCCTCGACCACACCATCGCCCAGATGGAACGCCCCTGGGAGGCGCTGCCGGATATGCTCAAGGCGGCGGGAATCCACTGACCGCACTGTTGGCGAATTTAATCTCGTGGGAGACAGATGATGATCGATGACGGAACGGCCTACGGGCGCGCCGCCGGGACTCACGACGCGGCGCTGACGGAAGTCGGCGCGGGGACGCCGATGGGCGAACTGATGCGGCGCTACTGGCTGCCGGTGGGCCTGGCCGCGGACGCGGCCGAATTGCCCAAGAGGGTGAGGGCGCTGGGCGAGGATCTGATCCTGTTTCGTGACAAGTCCGGCCGCGCCGGCCTGATCCACCCCCGTTGCATCCACCGTGGCGCCGACATGTTCTATGGCCGGGTCGAGGAAGACGGTATCCGATGCTGCTA
>JANYFU010000153.1 GCA_025359665.1 Caulobacteraceae bacterium | reverse complement strand
GGCGGGCTGGTCTCGAACACGCCACTCGAATATGTGCTGGAAGACAAGACGCGCGACGATCTGCTGATCTTTCAGGTGGACTTGTTCCCCGCCCGAGGTCCGATGCCCCGGACCCTCGACGAGGCGGCGGAACGCGAGATGGACATCCGCTATTCCAGCCGCACACGGCTGAACACCGATCACGCCCGGAGTGACCACCAGCTCAAGCGGCTGGCGTTGCGGCTGATCGAAAGCCTGCCTCCAGAACTGGCCAGCAGCGAGACGGCGTGCCGCCTAGCGGAACTGGCCGAAGAGAACGCCGTCACCGTCGTCCAGCTCATCTATCGCCGCAAGGCCTATGAGAGCCGATCCAAGGATTTCGAGTTCTCCCGGGCCACCATGCTGGAACACTGGGCCTCCGGTCTCACGGCCGTGAAGCGGAGCTTCGAGCGCCGCAAGGCGATGATGCATCCAACCGCCGAGACCAGTTTCCAGACCTTCGATGAAGACCAACACGATCGGGAGTGCGCGCCATGACCTTGAGTTCCAGAACCGCCGTCGTCACGGGATCGACCAGCGGCATCGGCCTTGCCATCGCCCGCGCCCTCGCCAGGGAAAGCGCCAACGTGGTGATCAACGGCTTCGGCAAGCCGGAGGATATCGAAAAGGAACGCACGGCGATCGAGACCGAATTTGGCGTCAAGGCGCGCTACTCGGCCGCCGACATGACCAAGCCGACCGAAATCGCCACGATGATCACCGACGCCGAAGCCGCGTTCGGGTCCGTGGATATCCTGGTCAACAACGCCGGCGTACAGTTCGTTTCGCCGGTTGAGGATTTCCCGATCGAAAAATGGGACCAGATCATCGCCATCAACATGTCGGCGGCGTTCCACGCCATGCGCGCCGCCGTGCCGGGCATGAAGTCGCGGGGTTGGGGCAGGATCATCTCAACCGCCTCGGCCCATTCCAAGGTCGCCTCGCCTTTCAAGTCCGCGTATGTGACCGCCAAACACGGAATCGACGGCCTGACCAAGACCGTCGCCTTGGAGGTCGCCACCCATGGGGTGACGGTCAATTGCATCAGTCCTGGCTATGTCTGGACACCGCTGGTGGAGAATCAGATTCCCGAGACCATGAAGGCCAGAGGCCTGACTCGCGACCAAGTGATCAATGACGTGCTGCTCGAGGCCCAGCCGACCAAGCAGTTCGTGACCCCCGAAGAAGTCGCCGCCTTCGTGGTGTTCCTGTGCTCCGACGCCGCGAAACAGATCACCGGCGCCAACCTGTCCATCGACGGGGGATGGACGGCGAGCTGATCGCTCCGCGACTCCTCGCCGCCCGAGACTTGATCCCGCTGCTATTGGTCTACCGGACGGACGGCTTCCGCTTGCCCGCAATTTTTTGAGGCGTCGCGACGCCAGCGGCGTCGTGGTTCGGGGACGAACGGATTCCGATGAAAACCATGAGGTTTCATCGGACACCAAAGGGTGGGATCGCTGAATTGCATATTCCGATCGACAGCCGTGCGCCGTCACGCTGTGTCGAAATGACACATAGTATAATCCCCCAAACAACTCTTAATTAGACTCTGTAATAACAATTGGTAACATTTAATTACCATTTTTACACCTGATTTAAAAATAGTTGAATTTTAATTGTTTAAGTATGGGTGGCGTCGATGAATCGTTTGGTGGCCGGGGCGGCAATAATCGGTCTAGCGTCGGCGCCGGTGGCGGTATCCCTGATGACTGGCGTGGTTCCGGGGCTCGGAAGCCAAACCGCGGCGGTGGCGCCCGTGACAGCGAACGACGCCTCGAGATTTCTCACCCAGGCCACGTTCGGGCCGACTGACAGTTCGATTGGCGCCGTTCAATCATCGGGTATTGCGGGTTGGATAAGCCAGCAGGAGACGATGGCGCCGTCTCAATCCAGCGTCAGCTTTCTGCAAAGCCGGCTTACCGCGCTCGACGCCGTCAACCCGACCGTAAAACTCAAGTCGTGGGATTTCTACGATAGCTTCTGGAAGTCATCGATCACGGCGCCGGACCAACTTCGCCAAAGAGTTAAGCTGGCTCTGTCTGAGATATTTGTCGTTTCGTTCTCGGCACCCGCGATGGACCCGCTCAGCGTGGGTTCGTACTATGATACACTGGGAAAAAATGCTTTCGGCAACTACCGAACGCTCCTTGAACAAGTTGCCCTCCATCCGATGATGGGCAACTATCTGAACATGCTGGGCAGCTCAAAGGCCGACCCCGCTACCGGTCAACATGCCGACGAGAATTTCGCGCGGGAAATTCAGCAGTTGATGTCCATCGGACTTTACCAATTGAACCAGGATGGTTCGGTACAGACCGATGCGACCGGCGCGCCAATCCCGACCTATACTCTCAGCGACATCCAAGGTCTAGCCAAGGTATTCACGGGATTTAGCTGGTATTCCACTAAAACATCTGGAAATGGCAGCGTCATATATTATTTTGGACAGCAAAAAGATAACAATTGGGCCACTAAATCCATGGTCCCCTATCCAGCCTTCCATTCCACGGAGTCAAAATCGTTTTTGGGGACGACGATCCCCGCGTCCACGACGCCTAATCCGACAGGCGATCTCAAAATCGCGCTCGACACGATCTTCAACCATCCAAATGTCGGCCCCTTCATCGGCAAGCAATTGATCCAGCGGCTGGTCACCAGCAACCCAAGTCCAGCCTATATTTCGCGCGTGGCCGGCGTCTTCAACAACAACGGCGCCGGGGTCAGGGGCGATCTTGGCGCGGTGGTTCAAGCCATTCTGACCGATCCCGAAGCTCGTGACTCCACCGCCGTCTCAAATCGGACCTTTGGCAAGTTGCGCGAGCCAGTGGTTCGTCTGGCCAATTGGGCGCGGGCCTTCAAGGCCAAGTCGTACACCGGATGGTGGCTGATCGGCGACACCAGCGCCCCCGACGCTCTTCGTCAGATCGCCATGAATTCACCCACCGTTTTCAACTTCTGGCGACCCGGCTATTCGCCACCGGGAACGGCGCTCGGGACGCAGGGCCTGGTCGCGCCTGAGTTCCAGGTGGTGGATGAGGTCTCGGCGGCCGGCTACCTCAATGTCATGCTGGATGCGATCGGCACCGGTATCGGGCCTCATCCGGCGAGCACAACGGTTGGAGATGTATTTTCGACCTACGCGACTGAAGTCGCCATGGCCCACGATTCGGGAAAACTGGCCGACCGGGTGAACCTGCTGCTGCTCTACGGCCAGATGTCTCCCGGCCTGCGAACTCGCATCGTCAACGCCGTCAACGCCGTGGTCATACCCGCGGCGCCCGCGACGACCGCGCAGATCAACGCGGCCCTGACCAACCGAGCCGAGCTGGCGGTCTTCATGACCGCCGCATCCCCTGAATATCTGGCCCAGAGGTGAGCCGCTGATGACCCCGCGCAGCATCGATCGACGCCGCCTGCTCCGCATCGGCGGCGCCTTTTCAGTCCTCGGGGCGGGAGCGCCCTTCGCCTTGCAATTGGCGGCCTCGGGCGCCGCCTCGGCGGCGACCGCCTCCGACTATAAGGCTATCGTTTGCGTATTCATGTTCGGCGGCAACGACGGCGCCAATATGGTGCTGGCGACAGACGACGATTCCTGGGGTCGGTATTTCGCCACCCGCAACACAGGGTTCAGTCCAATTGCCCTGATGCCCTCCGGCGTGACACCCACGCCCGTAGGGCAGGTATCGCAAGTCACCGGTCGCACGGCCCTGGTCGGGACGCCCGAAAGCTGGGGCGGTGTGTTGTCGATCATACCCGCCACGCCCCAACTCATTCCGGCGGGCACCAATGCCACGGTGCGGACCTTCGGTCTGCACCCGTTCCTGGCTCCGGTAAAATCTCTTTTTGACCAGGGGCGGCTGGCGGTGGTGGCCAATGTCGGCGCCCTGACGCAACCGATCCTCAAGGCGCAATATGTGTCCAACAGCCCACTGCTACCCCGTAGTCTGTTCTCTCACAACGATCAGCAGTCAACCTGGCAGTCGGGACTGATTGAGGGCGCGCACGTGGGCTGGGGCGGAGCCATGGCCGACGTTCTCTATGGCATGAACACAACGAACAACGTTTTTACGGCGATCTCGCCGGCGGGCGGCGCGTTGTTTCTGGCAGGCAATACCGTCAGGCAATATGTCGTCAAAGCCAGCCAGCAGCCCGCGACCATTGTCACCGCGACCCAGGCATCACCGCTATTCAATTCGCCGATCGCCGCATCGACGGTGAATGATCTTATCCAGGACACCAGCTCCACGAGCGACTTCGCCAACGACTACGCCGGCGTGATGACGCGGTCGATCGGCGCCGCGGCGACAATCAACAAAGCCGTCAGCCAAGGGCCATCAACGACGGTCCCCATGGCGCCGAACTATGTCAACCCATTCACCGGCGCCACCCAGCCCAATCCCCTTGCCATGCAATTGCAGACCGTGGCCGAGATCATCGCCGCGGCGCCGTCGCTGGGGCTCCGCCGGCAGGTGTTCTTTGTAAACCTGGGCTCGTTCGACACCCATGATGGCCAGAATACGCGGCAATCCGATCTGCTTGGGCAACTTGCCCAGGGTCTCGCCTATTTCGACTCGACACTTGCCAACATCGGCGGCGCCGACCTGCGTGGTTCGGTCACGACCTTCACCACCTCGGAGTTCGGCCGCACCTTCACCTCCAATGGCGACGGCACCGATCATGCCTGGGGTTCGCACCATTTCGTCATGGGCGGCGCCGTCAAGGGAGGCGATATCTATGGGCAATACCCAACACTTGGCGTCGATCAGGGAAGTTTCTACAATCCCGACATGGTGGGGAGCGTTCTGGTTCCGACCACTTCGGTCTATCAATATGGCGCGACCTTGGGAACATGGTTCGGGGTTGGCCCATCGGATCTGGCGACAATATTTCCAAATCTGACCAATTTCAGCTCACCCACGCTAGGTTTTTTGTAAATTATCAGGCCTTTATAATAGAAATTCGTTGCCTTGCGTCATCTCCTCGCCACGCCGTGACGCGACCTATGCATTTCGACTACCTTGACGTGTCAAACAGCCACGTAGCCATATTTGTTCACACTTTTGGCTTGACGTAGACATTTATTAACATTTGTAGTTTGAATTAACCTGGATATATCCATTCAGCGGCGGTGGGTCGTGACGAATTTGCAGTTACAATGAGGCGTCTCGCGGCGGGTCTGGCGGTCGCTGGCCTTGCGGCCGCGCCGCTGCTTACGTCATCGATCCTTGATCGGAACGGGGCAAAGCAAGAGGCTGTCTCGACGCAGCCGATAACCGCCTCCAGCGCAGCGCGTTTCCTGACCCAAGCCACGTTCGGTCCGAACGATAGCTCGATCGCCGCCGTCCAATCGGCGGGCTATGCCACCTGGATCGATCAGCAAGAGGCCATGCCGGTCTCCGCCTCGCACCAGGCCTTTATCGAAAGCCGGCTTGCGACCCTTCAAGCGACCAACCCCTCGGCCAAGATCGGCTATCCTGATTTTTTCAATAGTTTTTGGAAACAGGCGGCGACAGGGCCAGATCAACTTCGCCAGCGCGTGAAATTGGCTCTTTCGGAAATATTCGTAGTTTCGTTTAATGGTGTTATTCTGGACACACGTGGCGTTTCTTCGTATTATGACATGCTGGGAGCCAACGCTTTCGGCAACTATCGGACGCTTCTTGAGAATGTAACACTACATCCGATGATGGGGGCTTACCTGACTTACCTGGGGAGCGTGAAGGAGGATCCCAGTACAGGCGAGGAACCGGACCAGAATTTCGCCCGCGAAGTGCAGCAACTGATGTCTATCGGCCTGTATCAGCTCAACCAGGATGGCTCGCTCCAAACCGACAGCGCCGGGTCTCCGATATCAACATATTCGACAAATGACATCGATGGCCTGTCGAAGGTTCTCACGGGCTTCAGTTGGTATTCACCCAAGCCCACGACGGTTGGCGGCAAGGCGACGTTCAATGGCGGCTCTCGCGATCCCAACGCCAGCGTAACGCCGATGATCGCCTACCCGAGCTATCATTCAATCTCGTCAAAGGCGTTTCTCGGCGTGACGATACCCGCGTCGACGACCCCGGACCCCAGCGGCGATCTCAAGATCGCGCTCGACACGATCTTCAATCATCCCAACGTCGGTCCGTTCATCGGCAGGCAACTGATCCAGAAGCTGGTCACCAGTAACCCCAGCCCCGCCTATGTCGCGCGGGTAGCCGCGGTGTTCAACAATGACGGCACGGGCGTTCGGGGCAACCTTGGCGCCGTGGTGAAGGCGATCCTCCTTGACCCCGAGGCCCGCGACGACACTGCGGTATCAAGCCCGACCTTCGGCAAGCTGCGGGAACCGGTGGTTCGCGTCGCCAACTGGATGCGCGCTTTCAATGTCACCTCCGACAGCGGGTGGTGGCAGGTTGGGTCCACCAGCGGAGCCATCTCATTGGGCCAGTCGGTTATGTTCTCGCCATCGGTGTTCAACTTCTGGCGGCCGGGATACTCACCCCCGAACACGGCCCTGGGTAACCTGAACCTGGTGGCTCCCGAATTCCAATCGGTGAACGTCAGTTCGGTGTCGGCCTATATCATCAACATCCACGCAGCCGTCTTCACGGGGCTCGGCCCTAAATCTCCAACGACCGGCGTTTCCGATGTCCGTTCGGCTTACGCCAGTGAGATCGCGGTGGCCAACGACGCGGCGGCATTGACCGATCGGATCAATACCTTGGTCCTCTATGGTCAGATGTCGGCTTCGCTGCGAAGCCGGATCCTGGACGCGGTGAACAAGATCAGGATTCCCACGCCCCCCGCCACGGCGGCCCAGATCAGCGCGGCGCTCAAGTCCCGGGTCGCGACGGCGGTCTATATGGCTTTGGTTTCGCCTGAATATCTGGCTCAAAGATGAGGCGTCCATGATCCTCGGCGGACTTGATCGTCGGCGTTTGCTGAAAATTGGCGGCGCCTTGACCCTGTTCGGCGGCGCCGCGCCGTTCGGCCTGCAACTGGCCGCTTCCGGCGCCGCCTCCGCGACAACGGCGTCTGACTATAAGGCGATGGTCTGCGTCTTCCTGGTCGGCGGCAATGACGGCGCCAACACGGTCCTGGCGACCGACACCGACTCCTGGGGGCGATATTTCGCCACGCGCAATGCGGGCGTGGCTCCGATCGCCCTCATGCCCGTGGGCACGCCGCCGGTCGCCGCCGGTAAATTCTCGCCGGTGACCAACCGCACGGTCCTGCCGGGCGCCCCCGAAACCTGGGGAGGCGTCTTGCCGATCATCCCGAACACACCACAGCTGATCCCCGGAACCAATGCCTCCACCCGGACTTTCGCGCTGCACCCCTTCCTGGGACCGATCCAATCCCTCTTCCAACGAAACCGCCTGGCGGTGGCAGCCAATCTTGGGACCTTGGTGCAGCCTACCACCAAGGCGCAATTCATGGCTGGCGCGACGCCAATTCCGCGTAATCTGTTCTCGCACAACGACCAGCAATCAACCTGGCAATCAGGATCGATCGAGGGAGCCAAGGTGGGTTGGGGCGGAGCGATCGCCGATAGTCTGCTGACCATGAACGGCGCCAACGCCCTGTTCAGCACCATGGCGCCCAACAGCAACCCACTATTCCTGACCGGCCGCGGCGTTGACCCCTATGTCGTCAACACCGGCGCGCAACCGGCCAACACGATTGCTTCGACCTATCACGACGATGTCATTCAGGACGCGACCTCGACCAGCGATTTCGCCAACGACTATGCCGCAGTGGTTTCGCGCTCGATCAATTCGGCGGCGACGATCAACAGCGCCGTGGCCCAAGGCGCCGCGGCGGCGATCGCCTCGCCACCCAACTATGTCAGTCCGTTCGATGGCGGTTCCCAGATCAACGGCCTGGCCGTACAGTTGCAGACCGTCGCCAGGCTGATCGCGGCGGCGCCGCAACTAGGACTACGCCGACAGGTGTTTTTCGTCACCCTCGGCACCTTCGACAGCCACGACAATCAGAACGCCAGCCAGCCCGACCTGCTGGGTCAACTGGCGCAGGCGCTAGTGTATTTCGACTCGGTTCTATCCAACATCGGCGGCGCCGATCTCAGCGCGTCGGTGACCACATTCACGGCGTCGGAGTTCGGCAGGACCTTCACCACCAACGGCACTGGCACCGATCATGCCTGGGGGTCGCATCATTTCGTGATGGGTGGCGCGGTGCGGGGCGGTGAAATCTATGGGCAATTTCCCACGCTCGGCGTCGACCAGAGCGGTTTCGACAACCCTGACATGGCCGGCAATATCCTCATTCCGACCAGCTCGGTGGATCAATATGGGGCGACCCTGGCCTCGTGGTTTGGCGTCTCGCCGACGGATATATCGGCCATCTTTCCCAACCTCGCCAATTTCAACAGCGCCAATCTGGGATTTATCTAAATCGCATATCCGACTCCCGCGTCCTGTCCCTTCGGTCTCGACGTCATCATCTCTTGGGCCTAAGGCACCGCCGATGGCAGAACCGGCGCTCCAATTGTCTCCCGCGCCCGCGCGCCGCGCCCTGTCGCCAAATCTGCGCGGGGCGCTTTGGATGCTGGCCTCGGCGGTGACTTTCACCGCGATGACGACGCTGATCAAATTCCTCGGAAAGGACTATCCCGCTCCGCTGCAGGCCTTCTACCGGCAGGCCGCCGGGCTGCTGGTGCTGGCGCCCTGGATTCTGCGCCATCCAGTGCGCGCCTTCGCCACCACCCGGCCGGGCATTCTGATCTTTCGCGCCGGAGCCGGCACTATCGGGCTGATGCTACAGTTTTACGGCTTCCAGAAAATGCCCCTGGCCGAGGCCAACGCCCTTTCGTTCACTCGTACACTTTGGCTCGTACCGCTGGCGGCGTTCATGCTCGGCGAGAAGATGGGGCCAAACCGTCTCGGCGCGGCGGCCGTGGGGTTCGTCGGCGTGCTGATCATGCTGCATCCCGGCGACCTGGGCGGCGGGACGATCGGTATCCCTCAGCTATGCATGCTCGCCTCGTCGCTGTTGTTCGCCTTTACGGTCACGGGATTGAAGGCCCTGACGCGCGATCATCCACCCTCCACATTGCTATATTGGAGCGCGGCTTTGGGCTTCGTCTTCGCCCTGCCATTGGCGCTGCTCACCTGGCGTTGGCCGACCCCTGTGGATCTGACATTGCTGTGCCTTATGGGGGCGATCGCGACGGTCAACCAGGCCTGTTACATCAAGGGTATGCAGGCCGCCGACGCCGCGGCCATGGCGCCCATCGACTACACCCGTTTGATATTTTCGGCGGCCGCCGGGTTCTTCCTGTTCAATGAGGTTCCCCGAGGCCTGACCCTGATTGGAGCGGGGATCGTGATCGCCTCGACGCTCTACATCACCTGGCGCGAGCATGTGCTGGCGGGCCGGGCGAGGCTGGAGCCGTAGGCGCCAGCCATGCAAACCGGCCCGGGGGTCAGCTGGAAGCGGCGACGATAGCCGCCTCGACTTCCGGAAGCTTGTCCTTGCCGAAATAGAGCTCGTCTCCGACGAAGAAGCTCGGGCTGCCGAATACGCCCCGCGCGACAGCGGCGGTGGTATTGGCCACCAGCGTATCCTTCACCGCCTGGTCCTGGGTCAGGGCCATCAGCCGTTCGGCCGGCAGGCCGGCGACGGTCAGGACCTCGGCGGTCACCGCCGGATCGTCCATCTTGCGGCCCTGCTCCCACATGGCGACGAAAACCGCCTCCACATAGGGCATGAAGACGCCGAGGGTTTCGGCCGCGACGGCGCCGCGCATGATCCCCAGGGTGTTGACCGGAAAATGCGGATTGCCGGCGAAGCGGGTCAGGCCGTGGCGAGTGACGAAACGGTCGCGCTCTCTGCCTTCGTAGGCCAGCTTGGCCGGGATGCCGGCGAAGGCCTCCATAGGTGAGCGGTTGCCGGTGGCCTTGAACACCCCACCCAGCAGCACCGGCACGTAGGCGAGTTTGGCGCCGGTCCGCGCTTCGATAGCCGGGATCACCCTATGGGCCAGATAGGCGTTGGGGCTGCCGAAATCGAATAGAAATTCAATGCGGGCCATCACCAGGTTTCTCCGAAAGGGCGCAAGTCGAGTTCGAAGGTCCAGCCATCCCGGTTCTGCTGGTGCAGGGTCCAGTAGGCGTTGGCGATCGAGGCCGGCTCCATAAGACTGTCGGGTGACAGATTTTCCAGCGCTTCGGGGCCGCGCGCCGCGGTGATCCGCTGGCGCACGAAGGCGGTGTCGACCCCAGCGTCGATGATCAAATGGGCGACGTGGATGTTTTTCGGTCCCAGTTCGCGGGCCATCGATTGGGCCAGCGCGCGCAGGCCGGCCTTGGCGCTGGCGAAGGCGGCGTAGCCAATACCCCCGCGCACCGAGGCCGTGGCGCCGGTGAAGAAGATCGAGCCGCCGCCCCGCTCCAGCAATCGCCGCGCAGCCTCGCGGCCGGTCAGGAAACCGGCCTCGCAGGCCATCTCCCAGACCTTGCGGAACACCCGCTCGGTGGTGTCGAGGATCGGGAAGTTCACGTTGGCGCCGACGTTGAAGATCACCACCTCAAGCGGCTGGTCGGCATCCGTCCAGGCCATGAAATCAGCGACCTGATCCTCTTGGCGCGCGTCCAGGGAACGGCCCTCGAAGCGCCCGCCGGCCGCCTCGATCTTGGCCTTCAGCGGCGCCAACTGGTCGCCGTTGCGCCGGCCACCGAATACGCGATAGCCCTCGGCGGCGAAGCGCTCGCAGATCGCTCCGCCGATATAGTCACCTGCGCCGATCACGGCCACGGCCGCGTCGCGGCCACCAGACTTCAGCATCAGGCCTCACTCCATATTCAACGACCAGCTGCCGCGAAGCATAAGATGACGCTCGTCATAGAATGATGTCAACCACACCTCGAAATCCTGGTCCCTGGCCAGCGGGGCGGCCGAAACTGAAAAAAGAGAATTGTCAGGCGGTGGTCACACGTGCCATCGCCTTTCCTAAGGAAACCCTTGGGAGAAAAAGCAATGCGTGAAGCCGTCATCGTATCCTATGCGCGCACGGGGCTGGCGAAATCCGGCCGCGGCGGATTCAACATCACTCCGCCGATGAGCATGGCCGCCCATGCCATCAAGCACGCCGTCGAGCGTTCGGGCGTGGAAAAGGATTTCGTCGAAGATTGCTACCTGGGCAACAACGCCCACGGCGCCGCCAACATCGGCCGCCAGGCGGCTCTGCTGGCTGGAATGCCGATCACCACCGCCGGCGTGTCGATCAATCGCTTCTGTTCGTCGGGCCTGCAATCGATCGCCATGGCCGCCAATCACATCCGTGGCGACAACGCCGATTGCGTTGTGGCCGGCGGCGTCGAGAGCATCTCCATCCCTGGCGGCGGCATGCCCCGCGAGGCGATCGACCCTGAACTGATCCATGTCGCCCCCGCGATCTTCATGGCGATGATCGATACCGCCGATATCGTCGCCGATCGCTACGGCGTCAGCCGTGAATACCAGGACGAATATTCGCTGGAATCTCAGCGTCGCATGGCGGCGGCGCAGCAGGCGCAGAAGTTCAAGGACGAGATCGTCCCGATGAAAACCAAGATGAAGGTGGTGGATAAGGCCACCAAGGAAGAGTCGATCGTCGACTACGTGGTCGATCGTGACGAGTGCAATCGCCCCGACACCACCATGGCCGGCCTCTCCGGCCTGCAACCCGTCAAGGGGCCGGGCAAATACATCACCGCCGGCAACGCCAGCCAGCTCTCTGACGGCGCCGCCGCCGTGGTGCTGATGGAAGCAGGGGAAGCCGAGCGCCGCGGCCTGACCCCGATGGGACGTTTCGTGTCCTGGGCCGCCGCCGGCTGTGAAGCCGACGAGATGGGCATCGGCCCGGTGTTCGCCGTGCCGAAACTGCTGAAGCGCCAGGGCCTGACGGTCGATGACATCGACATCTGGGAACTGAACGAGGCCTTCGCCAGCCAGTGCCTGTACAGCCGCGACAAGCTGGGCATCGATCCGGCCAAGTATAACGTCAACGGCGGCTCGATCTCGATCGGCCATCCGTTCGGCATGACCGGCGCCCGCTGCACCGGGCATATCCTGCAGGAAGGCAAGCGCCGCGGCGCCAAGTGGGGCGTGGTGACCATGTGCATCGGCGGCGGCCAGGGCGGCGCTGGCCTGTTCGAAATCTATTGATCTGAACACCGCCGGCCGCGTGGCCGGATGAAATGAGCCGACGCCCGGACGACGAAAATCGCTCCGGGCGTTGCGCGTTTCAGCCTTGATGGTCAAAGTCCCGTCCTGGCGCTGACCGTCCCGACAGAGGACGCGACAGCGCGCTTGGTTGGAGGCGTCGATACAATGGCCGAACCCCTGGCGGGTCTGAGGATTCTCGAACACTCGGGCGGCGTGGCGACCCGATATTGCGGGCGACTATTCGCCGCCTGGGGCGCCACGGTGGTTCGTATCGCGGGCGGCGATGACACCAGACTGGGCTTCACCGGCGCGTCGGGCCGGGCTTACGGCGCGTGGCTCAACCAGTCCAAGACCATCGCCGAGGCGCCAGGCGTCGCTGACGGCTCGTTCGATCTGATCATCGCCGGCCAGGACAGCGCTGATATCGAAGCCGCCGAAGCCTTTCGCCGCGGCCGGCCGGACAGTCCCGCTCTCCTCGCCCTCACCTGGTTCGATCCAGAGGGTCCCTACAAGGACTGGTGGGGAACTGACGAAATCATCCAGTCCCTTTGCGGCCTTGCGTTCGGCTTCGGCGAAGCGGACGGGCCACCCATGCTTAGCCAGGGTCACGCCGCCCAGATCGTCGGCGGTCTCGTGGCTTATAACGCGGCGCTGGCCGCTCTTCTGGCGCCGCCTGGACGCCGGCCAGACCGGATCGCGGTCAATATTCTTGAGGCCAACCTGTGCTTTACCGAACCCGGAGCGGTGGCCGGCCGAGCCGATGGGGCGATCGCCACCCGCTTGGGACCCAACCGGTACGCCCCGATGTATCCAGCCTCGTCCTACGCCACCGCCGATGGCTGGGTGGGGATCACCGCCCTCACCCCGTTGCAGTGGGCGAATCTCTGCCGGATGGTCGACAGGCCCGAGGCGGCCGACGATCCACGATTTGCCACCGCCAACGAACGGCTGCTGCTGGCCGATGAGATCGACGCCCTGCTCGTCCCGGTATTCCGGTCGCGAACCACCGCCGAATGGGTGGTGCTGGGCGACAAGCACCGCGTTCCCACCGCTCCGATGCCCACCCCGGGACAGATGCCCCGCGAACATCACTGGATCGCGCGCGGCGCTTTTGCGCCGGTGGCCACCTCGTCGGTCGGCGGCGGTGTCGAGGGACCCACCCTGCCCTATGGAATGACCTTCGATGGCCGCGCCGCGCCCCGCTGGTCCGGCAAGGCCGACCACGGCCCACTCTCTGGCCTCAAGGTGGTGGATTTCAGCATGGGCTGGGCCGGTCCGCTCTGCGCCCGCACCCTGGCCGACCTGGGCGCGGAGGTGGTCAAGATCGAGTCCGCCGATCATCCAGACTGGTGGCGGGGATGGGACGCCAACGAGGCCGACCGCGCGGCCATGGAGGTGAAACACAATTTCCTCGGCGTGAACCGCAACAAGCGCGGAGTCTGCGTGGACCTGACCCAGCCGGCGGGCGTCGCCCAGGCCAAGCAGCTGATCGCGCGGGCCGACGTGGTGATCGAGAACTACGCCGCCGGGGTGCTGGAAAAGCTCGGCCTGGGTCCCGCGGTCCAGCGCGCCGTCAGGCCCGGAATCATCAGCCTGACCATGCCGGCCTTTGGCCCCACCGGGCCTCTGGCGGGTCTGCGCGCCTATGGTTCCACCGTCGAACAGGCCTGTGGCCAGCCGTTCGTCAACGGCGAGGCCCATTGGCCGCCGTGTCTACAGCACGTGGCGTTCGGCGATCCGGTGGCCGGGCTCTACGCGGCCAGCGCGGTACTGACAGCGCTGGCCGGCCGCGAGCGGCTCGGTGGCGGCGAGATCGACCTGGCCCAGGTGGCCTGCCTGTTCCAACTGGGCGCCGACTCCATCCTGGCCGCCCAGATTCTCGGCGAACCTCTCGCCCGCACCGGCCACCAGCGCGCCAGGCTGACACTTTGCGCGGTCGTGGCGACCCGGGACGGCTGGCTGACCGTGGCGGCGGACGGCGAAGCGGTGACGGGGCTGACCTCGGTCGTGGGCGCCGCCGATGAGAATGCTCTGCGCGCCTGGGCGGCCGATCTCGATAATCAGGCCGCGGCGGAGGTGCTGCAGGCGGCCGGCGTGTCCGCTGCGCCGGTGCGGCCAAGCCACCAACTTACCTTCGACCCCCAACTCGTCGGCAATGGCTATTGGGTGGAGCTTGACCGAGCGGTGATCGGCCTCCACCTGGTTCCCGCCGCGCCGTTCCAGTTCGACGGCGCGCGTCCAGCCATCCGACGATCGGCCCCGACCTTGGGCCAGCACACCGATCAGGTCCTGGCGGAACTGGCCTGACGCGAGTTTGACCTTTCATCCGGAGACCCGCCATGGCTTTCGCCCAGTTTTCCCAGGTGCGCCTGGAGTATCTGCCGCACGGCCAAGGCCCCGAGCGGGTCGTGTTCATTCATGGATTTCAGGCCTCGGCGCGAATCTGGCGGGCGACTCAGGAAGCGCTTCCCGCCGATCGCTACAGCTCCATCGCCATCAACAACCGCGGGGCCGGCGCCTCCGACGCGCCGCCCAGCGAACATGATTTTGGGATCGGGATCTTCGCGCGCGACGCATTCGAACTGGTGAGCCAACTGGGCTGGACCCACTTCACGCTGGTCGGCCACTCCCTTGGCGGCGGAACGGCCGCCCAGTTCGCGGTGGATCACCCGGACCTGTTGAAAGGTCTGGTCCTGCTTGATCCGGTCGATCCCGACGGCGTCGCGCCACCGGGCGGTGAAGCGGCGATCGAAGCTTTCATCGACAAGCGAATGGCGGCCCGCCGCGCTCAGCTCGAACGGGGCGTGGCCGGTGACGGCATCGACGCTTCCGGCGCGGGCGTGACCGAGGCGGCGATGCGCGAACTGGCGGAAGACATGCGCGCCGCGCCGGAGCGACGCTTGCGCGGCTCCATGCGTTCGATGATGACCCTGGCGATCGGCGATCGCCTGAAATCCCTGGCCATGCCGGTCCTGCTGGCCGGAGGCGACAAGGACGAACTGATCCCGGTCGCCAATATGCTGGCCACCTGGGCTAAACTGCCGGCCGGCGCCGGCCTGCACTTCTGGCACGGCATCGGCCACTCGCCCAACCTGGACTGCCCGATCGAACTGGCGGACCTGATCCAGCGCTTCATCGAAATCACCATTCCGGCCCACGCCGGAGCAGCGGAAGCCTAGATCAGGCCCAGCGCCCGTTTCATCGCCTTGAGATTGCCGCGATGGAATTTGCCGAAGCCTTCGGTCAATTCCGCCACCTTGGCCTGATCCTTCGGATCGAACTTCACCACCAGCACAATGCGGGACGCGTCCGCGCCAGAGGGCTCCACAGACACGGTCGAGAGGTAGGTGTTCATGTCGGGCCGTTCGAGCGTGTAGGTATAACTGTGCGCGGTCTCGTCGGTCAGGCGCTCGTCGATGGCCCGCCCGCCCGGCATGGTCAGGGTGCGCACCTTACCGGCCGGCGTCTCAACGGTAGTTTCCGCCTCTACAAGCGTCGCCCATTTGCGGATACCGGAAAAGTCGCCGATCACCGCCCAGACCGCGTCGGCGGCGAGAGGAAGATCATCGACGGTGGTCACTTCATGCATGGGAGAGTCCTTACAGGATTAAGAGCCATCGGGGATTGGTTCACTGGGCCGTGAAACCGCCGTCCACGACCATCTCGGAACCGGTCATGAACGCGGCCTTGTCGGAGGCGAGGAAGACGATGGCGTCGGCGATATTGCCGACATCGCCGAAGTGGCCGAGCGGGTGACGGCTGGCGAGCTGGGTGCGCGCATCGTTGTCGCCGATCCCGACGGCCGAAGAGACACCGGTCACCACTTCCTGGCCCATGGCGGTGTCGATCACGCCCGGGTGCACCGAATTGACCCTGACCTTCAGCGGCGCGAACTCCATGGCCAGACCCTTGGTCAACAGCCGCACCGCGCCCTTGGACGCATTGTAACAGCCGGTGCGCGCGCCGCCGACAATGCCGGCCACCGAGGAGAGGTTGATGATCGCTCCCCCACCCGGCCACATCGCCGCGCGTTCGGCCAGCACCGGGACGGCATGTTTGCAGCCCAGGAATACGCCCTCGACATTGACCGAGGTCAGCTTGCGCCAGTCCTCGAGGGTCGTATCGACAATCGGTTTCATCAGGAACAGGCCAGCATTGTTGACCAGTATGTCCAGGCCGCCCGCCTCGGCCTTGGCCCAGGCCACGGTATCGATCCAATCCTGCTCGCTGGTCACATCCTGGCGCCGCGCCAGGCCGCCGATCTCCGCCGCCAGTTCGCCCGTGTCAGCCAGATCACTGACGATCACCCTGGCGCCCGCCGCCGCCAAGGCCCGGGCGGTCGCCGCGCCGATGCCGCGCGACGCGCCCGTGACCAGCGCCACCCGCCCCTGAAGATCCGTCATGTTTCACTCCCGATCGTTCGACCCATGCGTGCTCTGCGGCTCGCCTTCAGGGCGACCCTAGCCTAAATCGAGCCGGAGTGAACCTTGGGTTCAGTCCAAAATCGCGCCCCCGGCCTCGACCAGCGCCGCCATTGCCTCGACGCCAGAGACGGGTTCCCGCAGGCCACGGGCCACGCCGAGGCGATCGGCCTCGTTGCGGTTCTGACTGACCTTCCACTTGCCCTCGATCCGGTCGATCGGCAGTTCCAGACCGACGATGCCTCGCATCTGGGCCGCGATAAATGGCGCCGGCGCGTCCTCGACCCGCCATGGCTCGGGCCGGTCACCCTCATGCCGGTCGGTGAGCGCGCCGATCTGGTCTCCCAACCAGTTATCATCGTCGATCACCCGGGGCCGACCCCAGATGTGGACCATCGCATAGTTCCAGGTCGGCACGACCTTGCCCGTTGCTTTTTTCGTCGGATACCATGACGGTGAAACATAGGCCTGGGGTCCCTGAAAGACGACCATGCATTCAGCCCCCTCCGCAAGCTCACGCCACTGGTCGTTGGCTCGCGCGAGGTGGGCGCGCGCCACGCCGAGCGCGCCTCGGGAGCAGTCGATCAGGAAAGGTATGGCGTTGGCCATGAGCCCGTCCGCGCCCGCCGTGATCAGCAGGCCGAGCGGGTGGGCGCGTATCAGCGCCTGCTGAACCTCAAGCCGATCTTCCCGAAAATGTTGCGGCTGATACATTCTTGGCGAACTCCTCAAGTCACATCTACAGGTCACGGCGTCACATGAGCAATCCGACCAAAACCAGTCGAGATTTTCCTGTTCTGTCGCCAGCGACGATTCGTATCGCGGATGCGACGCCACCCCGGGTGGTCGCTCCATTGCTCAAGGAATATTTGACCGCGCATCTGGCGGATGTCGGCCAGCGACTCGGCGTGTGGCTCGAACCCGAGCCGGTCGTTCGTGACGAACTGGCCCATCTGAACCAGTTCGCCGGCCCAGCGGGATGCCTGCTGATCGCCCGACGCGGCGATGACCTCATTGGTTGAGTCGGGCCGCGGCCGATCGAGGCCCACGGCTACCCGGTCGGCGAGATCAAGCGACTCTATGTCCGCGACGTCGCCCGTGGGCTCGGCGTCGGTCGTCAACTGGTCCAGGCCGTGATCCAGCGGGCCAGGCAGGCGGGACATTCGAAAATCGTCCTCGACACCTTCGATGGCATGACCGCGGCCAGGTCGCTTTATACGATGCTGGGCTTTGTCCCGATCCCGCCCTACGGCGCGGCCGAACTCCCGGCCCAGTTACATAGGCACTGAATCTACCTGGGGCTGGATCTCCAGGGAAACGGACCGAGGATCAGGGCGTGATGACAATCTTGCCCATCGCCTCACGGCTCGCGAGGTAAGACTGGGCGGCGGCCGGTTCGCTCAGCGCGAACACCCGGGCGATGCGCGGCTTGATCTGGCCGCTCGCCACCCGCGTGAACAGATCGTCGAGCATGGCGCGCATCTGGATCGGGCGGGCCATCACCGTGTCCAGGTGAAAGCCGCCAACCATCTGGCACGGGCGCATCAGGGTGACCGGGGTCACATCCACCCGTTCGCCGCTGGCAAGGCCGTAGACTACCGCCCGGCCGAAGGGCGCGAGGGCTTTCATCCCGCCCCGGAACAGGTCGCCGCCAACACTGTCGAGAAATACATCGCACCCAACGCCGCCGGTCGCCGCCCGCGCCGCTTCAGGCCACGTCGGATCGGCCGGATCGAGAGCGACATCGGCGCCCAGGCGCAGGGCCTCGGCGCGTTTTTCGGGAGTGCTGGTCAAGGCGACGATCGTTCCAGCTCCAAGTACCCGGGCGAGGGTGATGATCCAGCCGCCAACCCCGCCTGAGGCCGCCGAGACCAGCACCGCCTCGCCCGGCGCGAGGCGCCCGACCAGAGTCAGCAGGCTCATCGCCGTCGCGCCCTGGTTGGGCACGGCCACAGCCTCGATCGCCGACAGTCCGGCGGGGATCTTCACCGCCTGGTCCTCGGGCATCAGCGCCAGCTCGGCGTAACCGCCGCTACGGTCGGGAAAAATCCCCGCGACCCGGTCACCGACGGCGATGCGGGTCACGCCGTCGCCCATAGCCAGCACGACACCCGCCGCCTCGGAGCCGGGCGTGAACGGCAGCGGCGTCGGTTCGAGGTAGCGACCGGTGCGCTTGGCGATGTCGGAAAAGTTCAGACCCCCGGCCTCGACCTTCAGCAACAGTTGGCCCGGACCGGGTGTCGGGTCCGGCGCGTCCTCGTATTGCAACACCTCCGGCCCACCCAGTTCATGAAATCGCACGGCTTTCATCGCGTCTCTCCCGATAGGTTTCGCCATGATACAATCGTCGGATGCCTATTCCGCACCCCAGAAATGGTGATTTCCAGTGGCGGCCCTCCCAGCCACCCTACGCCCGGCTGACCGAGGATCAGGCGTCACGCTACGACACCGACGGCTTCTTCCTGTTCGAGAACGCCTTCACCGAAGCTGAGATCGATATGGTGGTCGACGCCATCGCACCGTTCGAGCAGGCCGAAGAGGAACGCCTGAGAGAGGCCGGCGGGCGGATTGCCATCTCCAAAGCCGACGCCATCACCTTCACCATCCACCTGGCGGCAAAGTCCGAAATCCTCAAGGCTTTCAGCCGCCATCCGGTGTTCGCCGGTATCTGCCGCGACACGCTCGGGCCTGGGGCTCGGCTCTACTGGGATCAGGCGGTCTATAAAAAGCCCGGAAATCCCGAGGAATTTCCCTGGCATCAGGACAACGGCTACACCTTCATCGAGCCGCAACAGTATCTGACCTGCTGGGTGGCGTTGAACGACGCCACCCTGGAGAACGGTTGCCCTTGGGTGGTTCCTGGTCTGCATCGCGAGGGAACCCTGGCTCACGAAGTGACGCCGCTGGGTCTGCGCTGCCTGACCGAAGCGCCGGACGCCCTCGCCATTCCCGCCAGGAAGGGTGACATCGTGGTGTTCTCATCGCTGACCCCGCACCGCACGGGACCCAATCTGACCGACCACACCCGCCGGGCGTATATTCTGCAATATGCACCCGACGGCGTGCTGGCCTATCCGCGCGGCGCCAGTCAGGGCGTGCCGCAGAACGATCCGGACCGGCAATATTTCGTGGAGACGCTGTAGGTTCTGGTCCATGATCGTCAAAAATCCATAGAGGAAACCACCATGGACGACGCCGCCGCTATCCACACCCTGACCGCTCGCAAGGTCCCGGCCAAGACCCTGAACGTGCCGACGACCGTCAGCCCACAGTTGCAGCGCTCGATCTCGAACCTGGCCTCGGCTCCGCGGCTGGCGATGGAACGCATGCCCCGCACCACCGACGAATGGCGCGCCTTCGTCGCGGTGGCCGACGCCCAGGCCGCCTCGCTCGCCCCGATCCTGGCGGCGATGTTTCCCCATACAATGAACGTGATGCAGATCGCCGGAGTGAAGGTCCGCGAGATCACTCCCGCCAGCCTGGATCCGGCCAAATCGGGCAAGGTCCTGATCAATCTGCATGGCGGCGGCTATTTGCTGAACGGCGGCGACGCCAGCACCGGAGAGGCGGTGCTGGGCGCGCATTACAGCGGCATGAAGGTGATCTCGGTCGACTATCGCATGGCGCCTGACCACCCCTACCCGGCGGCGGTGAACGACGCGTTGGCGGTCTGGCGGGCCGTGACCGCCGATCGCGACCCGGCCTCGGTTGGCGTGTTCGGCACCTCGGCCGGCGGCGGCCTGACCCTGGCCCTGACCTTGAAGCTGAAGAGCCTGGGCCTGCCGCTGCCCGGCGCGCTGGCGCTCGGAACACCCTGGGTCGATCTGACCGGCGCCAGCGATTCCTATGCCGTAAACGCCGAGGTCGACGGGATTTTTTCCAGCTTCGACAGCATCGGCAGATCGATGGCCGCGCTCTACGCCGGATCCGCCGGCGTTACCGACCCGCTGGTCTCGCCGATCTTCGGCGATTTTGCCGGCTTCCCACCGACCATCCTGACCACCGGCACGCGGGATATTCTGCTCAGCGATACGGTGCGGGCCTATCGGTCGATGCGCGCGTCAGGTGTCGAGGCGCGGCTGGAGGTTCATGAGGCCATGAGCCACGCCGAATATATCTACGCCTACGACAGCCCGGAATCGGCGGTGGCGTTCGGCGATGTCGCCGCCTTCTTCGACAAGCATCTGGCGGGGTGAGCCGGGAACGCGCCTAGCGGAGCGTGGTGGCGGCCAGGGCGCGGATCGCCATGGGGTCGGTCACACCGGTCGAGCGCCCAGTCTCTCTGGCGCCGGCGAAAGCGATCAGGGTGCTTTGGTGGCGCACGTTGAGTGCGCGCTTCTCGGCGTCCTGTTTGTCGTAGTCGAGCTTGAGTATCACCAGCCTTGCATAGGCGGGATCCCTGGACAGCGCTTCGACGGTCGGATCCTGGGCGCGGCAGGTCGGACACCAGTCGGCATGGGCGTGAACCAGGACCGGCAGACCCTTGGCCTGGGCGGCCCGCAACGCGTGCGCGGTGAACG
Source organism: Caulobacteraceae bacterium (assembly GCA_025359665.1). Classification (GTDB taxonomy): domain Bacteria; phylum Pseudomonadota; class Alphaproteobacteria; order Caulobacterales; family Caulobacteraceae; genus Acaudatibacter. The sequence goes on along the minus strand of JANYFU010000153.1, from coordinate 15,022 downwards.
GCTGGATCGCGGCGGCCTGGGCGACGGCCGAGATCATGGCGACCGACGCCACCAGGGCGACCAAGGCGAAGCGGGCGGTGAGTCTGGACATGAGAACGGTTCCTGCGAGGGCGCGGCGATACCCTGTCGTTCGACGCCGATCGCCCACCGGTTACAGGCCTGGCGCCAATACCTCAGCTGATCCTACCAGCGCGACACCAGCGGCAAAACCAGCCGGGCCAGCAGCGCGGTGATACCCACGGCGACCGGATACCAGATCGCCACGAACAGGGGGTCGTCATGCGGGCAGGTGAAGACGAACACAAATGCGCCCCAGCCCGCCGCCGCCAGTCCGCACGCAAGGGCGGTCCCGGGCAAATCGGTCGCCGCCCCCCGCCGCATCAGGAACCCGAGCGCCACCAGGGGGGGCAGCGAAAGCGGAACCAGATAGGACAGGCAGTCTAGCCCCGCCGACAGCGGCAGGCGCGCGGCGAGGTTGGTAAGGCCCAGGCTCCAGTCCAGTCCAGCGCCGATGATCAGAAAGACGATGCAGCCCACGCCAAACGCCACCAGTCCCCGTCTCGGCGAACCGGCGGGGTTGAGCGATGACAGGGCCGCCGCGCAGCCGATCACGGTCAGGACACCGGCGCTCGCCAGCTTCCACCAGAACGTCGGCGTGGTCATCGCCACCTGGACCAGATTTTCCCGGGCGTTGTCGGTCAGAAGCCACAACGCCAGCTCGGCGGCGAACAGGGCCGCGACAACGACGGCCTCGACCGCCGGACGCCGACGCCTCACCGGCTTCAAATCGGCGACCAGGCCGGCCATGAAATCATCCATGGGCAGGATCTTCCTTCTCAACAAGCCCGGCCAACTTTGCCAGGCCGCGATGAATATTGACCTTGACCAGGGACACCGACTGTCCGGTCCTGGTCGCGGCTTCCTCGACGCTGAGGCCATGAATCTTGACCAGACGTATGGCCGTCGATTGCGCCGGCTTCAATTGGCCCAGAAGCGTTTCGAGAATGGTCGCGGTGATCACCGTGGTTTCATGGCCTTCGACATGAATATCCTCGGGCAGGGCCTCGGTGCTGTGGCGTTTCATTTCGCGAAGGCGATCGATCCACTTGTAGCGCGCGATCGCCGCCAGCCAGGCCACGAACGGCCGCGAGGAATCATAGGTGTGACGCTTCTGATGGATGGCGATCAGCGTGTCCTGCGCAGCGTCGTCGATCATCGACGGCGGCAGACGGCGCCCATAGTAGCGGCACAGCCACACGCGCACTTCCTCAAGGAGCCGCCGGTAGGCGCCTCCGTTGCCGGCCTGCGCGGCAGCCATCAGGCCGCTCCACTCACTCTCGGCCATTCGGCCTCCCCCGGAAACACCCAAGCGATAGCCGCCCCGACTGGTTAACAGAAGTGGCGTGGACCGCGCGACCGAAACTGTATTCGCCCGCGCGCGGACCGCGGTTACAGGCGCAAAACAGCCCGATTTGTAACCCGGCGAGGACGCGCGGCGAAAGTGTGTCCACAGGGCCTTGCGACGGAGATCGGTCACTAATGGATACCCACCCAGTTCTGGCCATGGCGGGGCGGGTCGTCGATCTGATGTTCGGCTCGCGCGGCGCCGCGCGAGCCGCGGCGCGCGGGTCCCCGCTCACCACCACCCAGTTGATCGACGGCCTGACGGCGGATCTGCGTCCCACCGCTCCGACTGGCATGGCGGTCCGATTGGCCGGAGCCGCGGTGAGCGGCGCGGTGGTTTCGGCCCTGATCCTTGGCGCGATGCTTGGCATTCGAACCGTTCCAGGAACCTTACACGTTTACGAGGCGCTGGCGATCAAGCTCATATTCGCCACTTCGATGCTGTTTCTGGCGCTTTGGGCGGCCGAATGCCTGTCGCGACCCGGCGAGGACACGCGCGCGCGGTGGCGGTGGCTCGCCGCCCCGGTGATCGGCATTTCCGCGGTCGCGGTTGGTCAACTCCTGGGGGCCTCGGACACCACGCGAGCCGGTCTGATGCTGGGCGACAGCGCCACGACCTGCACGGCGTGGATCGCCGTCGGTTCATTACCCCCGATGGTCGCCCTGATCCGCGTGATGCGTGGACAGGCGCCGACCCGGCCCTGGCTGGCCGGGGCGGTGGTCGGGGCCGGCGCCGGGGCGACGAGCGCCGCGGTCTACGCGCTCCACTGCGTCGAGACGGCGATCCCGTTCATCGGCGTTTGGTATTCGCTCGGCATCATCGTCGCCGCGACGATCGGCGCCGTCGCCGGCTCGCGCCTGCTGCGCTGGTGACGGGCGCTGCATGGCATTGTTTTCCAACAAAGGACCGCTCGCATGACCTTGCTAACCTACGGCGCGGCCTTCGCCGCCGGCGTTCTAACCGTTCTTTCACCTTGTGTGCTGCCGATCCTGCCGATCGTGTTTGGGTCGGCGTCGGCCAAGGGCCGGTTCGATTCCCTGGCCCTGGCCGGCGGCGTCGCCCTGTCGTTCACCGTGGTGGGCCTGTTCATCGCCACCATCGGTTTCAGCCTGGGGTTCGACGAAAGCCTGTTTCACTACGCCGCCGGAGCGATCCTGGTGGTGTTCGGCCTGATCCTGCTCACGCCCCGGCTTCAGGTCGCCCTGGAGACCGGCCTGGGACCGTTCAGCACCTGGGCCAGCGGCAAGGCGGCCGGCTTCGAGGCCAACGGGCCCGCGGGCCAGGCGGCGCTGGGCTTTCTGCTCGGCGCGGTCTGGAGCCCCTGCGTCGGCCCAACCCTAGGCGCGGCGTCCCTGCTGGCCAGCCAGGGCAAGAACCTGCCCGCCGTCGCCGCCACCATGCTGCTATTCGGCCTCGGCGCCGCGCTGCCCCTATTGGCCATCGGCTCGGCGTCCCGCGCGACCCTGAAACGCTGGCGCGGCGGCCTCGGCGGCGCCGGTCGATGGGGCAAGTGGCTACTCGGTGGCGGGATGCTGGTGGCCGGCCTCCTCGCGGTCTCGGGTCTCGACAAGATCCTCGAGGGGGTCCTGGTCGAAGCCTCCCCCGCCTGGCTAACCCAACTCACCAGCTCGATCTGACATACCGCGCTTTGGACGATGGCTCAGCCTGAAGCTAAGCCGCGCTCGGATAGAGCTCGTCCAGCGGGCGGGAGTGGCCGTCTGGACAGACGATCCGAACGTGGAAGCGCTTGAGACGGCGGGGGTGGGGGACGCCGCAGCTGTGGGCGATCACCTCCACGTCGTGGCGCAGGTTGCGGCAATAGCTGGCGACGCGGACGGCCTTGCTGGTCGGGTCGAGGCCCATTTGCAGGCGCTTGTCGTGGGTGGTGATGCCGGTGGGACAGGTGTTCTTGTTGCACTTCAACGACTGGATGCAGCCCAGCGAAAACATGAAGCCACGAGCGGAATTGACGAAGGTCGCGCCGGCGCAAAGAGCCCAGGCCACCTCGGCCGGCGTCGTCAGCTTGCCCGAGGCGATGATCGGAATCCGCGCTTCCAGTCCATGCTTCTCGAGGATATCCCGCACCAGGGGCAGCGACTCGTGGATCGGCAGGCCGACATTGTCCATCAGCGCCATGGGCGCGGCGCCGGTGCCCCCATCGCCTGAATCCAGGGTGAAGAAATCCGGGCCGAGCCCGCGTTCGCGGACCCGGACTATCAGGTCGTCGAGCCAGCCGAAGGCGCCGACCACCGCCTTGATCCCGACCGGTTTTCCGGTGATCGTCTTTACCCGGACGATGAAATCGAGAAGCTGATCATTGTTGTTGATCTCAGGATGGCGATTGGGGCTGTTTGAGTCCTGGCCAGCCGGAATACCTCTGATCGCGGCGATCTCGGGCGTGACCTTGATTCCGGGCAGGATTCCTCCCTTGCCAGGCTTGGCGCCCTGGGACAGCTTGATCTCGAACATCACCACCTGGGGAATCGCCGCGAGGTCTCGCAGCCGGTTCTCGTCCAGAGAGCCGTCATCGTTGCGCACCCCATATTTGGCGGTGCCGATCTGGAAGACGATGTCGGCGCCGCCTTCGAGATGGTGAGGCGACAGACCACCCTCGCCGGTGTTGATCCAGCAGCCCGCCGCCTTTGCGCCCTTGGACAGCGCCAGAACCGCCGGGGTTGAAATCGCCCCGAAACTCATGCCAGAGATGTTGAAGAAAGACTTCGCGACATAGGGGTTCGGACAGTCCGGGCCGATGATGAAAGGCGGGGTTGCCTCGATGTCCTGTTCGAGGATCGGATACGGGCAGTTGACGAAGATCGAGGTGCCGGTCTCGCGAATGTATTTCGTCGAACCGAACGCCACGGTCAGGTCGGCGTTCTTGGAGGCGTTGTCGATCCAGGTTCGTTCGGCCCTGTTGAACGGCAGCTCGTCGCGGTCCATGGCGAAGAAATACTGGCGAAAGAACTCCCCAAGGCCAGCCAGTATATAGCGCATGTGCCCGATTACCGGGTAGTTGCGCAGAATGGCGTCGCGCTGCTGCCGCCGATCAAGAACGAACAAGACCACCAGGAACAACACGCCCAGGCCCAGTGTGAACACGAACAAGGTCGAGAGGGTGCTCAGGGTCTGCATGACCGAGGATGCCAGGAAATTCATCGCCAGACCCGCCGTTGAATTGAAGTGATTGCCACCGATCAAACCCGAGGCCGGTCGATGCCCAGCAGAGCGTCCAATGACCACTTTCCACCGCCCATGACCACCAACGGAATCAGCAGTCCGGCCCAGCTGAGATGGGTGGGCCAGGCATCCGGATACACGAACACCTCGATCACCGTGGTCATGCCCAACAGACCCAGCGCGCCGAGCCGCGTGAACAGACCCAGAGCCAGCAGAATCGGAAACAGGTGTTCCGAATAGGTGGCGGCGTAGACAGCGATCTCCGGCGGCGCCAACGGGATCTTGTATTCGGTCTGAAACAGCGCCTTGGCGCTGTCGGTAATGGTCAGCAGGCCCTCGACCTTGGTGCGGCCGGAGGTAAAGAACACCGCCCCGACACCAAGGCGGGCGACCAGCAGGGGCAGATCGACGGGTATGCGATTGAGCAGGCCGGTTACCTGACCATAGAGCGGTATGACGCTCGTCTTGGGTGTCGCCGTTGTTGTCATGGCTGGTTCCTTAAGGGTGACCGCTAGGCGAAGGCGCCGGCGGTGATGAGGGTCGAGAACACCTGGGCGAGATCGCCGCCGGCCTCGGCGCTGACCGTGGCGACCGCGCCAAGCGTCTGGCCGGCGGCGCAGGCGCCGAGAAAGGCGAAGGCCGCGTCGTCGATGTTGCTCACCAGGACACGGTGTTCGGGCCTGGTGATCAGGGCGGCGCCGGGGCGCCACTCGAGACCATCGAGCGCGTCGAGCTCGCCATCGTCCTGATGGGCGCGCCAGATGTCGGCGGCGGGGGAGTCGAACCGGGCGAAGCGCGTGGCCGGATGAAGCCTGATCGGCGCGTCGAGATCGAGCCCTCCGGCCACCGCCTCGCCGGCCAGGGTCGGCGCATCGGCGGCGAACAGGGCCTCGATATGAAGACGTTCGAGTTTCGCGACGTCGGCAAGATAGGGCAGCCCCGAGAACGGGAGCCAGCCCGACAGAAAGTTGTCGAAACCCGCCCCGTAGCGAAACATCATGGGCTCCCGGGGTGGATAGGCTTCGGTGTATTCCCTGGCGCAGGCTAGGAAGGCGTCCTCGCCGGTCAAGGCCCGGACAACCGGATAGTTGTCGGCCATGGCGTCCAGAGCGGCCCTGGCCGAGGTGTTGCGGTGGACGGCCAGAGCGCGGGTCAGGGCCGGGTCGCGCCGGACCAGGCTGTCGCCACCGGCAAGGGCGGCGCCGAAGGCCCGCTGGAAGATGGCGGGATCAGACATGCGCCGGCTCCGGATTGGCCAGGATGTCGCCGGCGCGGGCGCGCTCGGCCATCAGCGCCACAAGAGAGGGAATATTGTCGTCGCGCTCGATCAAGGTCGGCCTGGGGCCGATGCGGGCCACCAGCCGCGCATAGAGAGCCCAGACCGCCTCGGCGACCGGGGCGCCATGAGTGTCGATCAGCAGGCCGCTGTCCGGGTCCGGATCCGCGGCATGGCCGGCCAGATGGACCTCGCCGACCAAATGGCCGGGGACGGCGTCCAGGGCCGCCTGGGCGCTGAAGCCTAGGTTCGAGGCGCTGATGAAAAGGTTGTTGACGTCCAGCAACAAGCCACAGCCTGTGCGCGTGGCAAGTTCGGTCAAGAACGCCGCCTCGCTCATCTCGTGACCTGGCAGATCGATGTAGAGGGAGGGGTTCTCTACAAGGATCGGTCGGCGCAGTCGCTCCTGAGCGCGGTCGATATTATCGCTGATCAAATCGAGCGCGGCTTCCGTGCGCGGGAACGGCAGGAAATCGGCGTGATGGATACCGTTCCACTTCTGCCAGGCCAGGTGGTCGGAAACCGCCACCGGCTCCACACGCTCCACGAGCTTTGCCAAGGCGTCCAGATAGCCAGGGCTTGGCGCCTCGGCCGAGCCGAGCGACAGGCCGACCGCATGCACGGAGACCGGATGGCGGTTCCGCACCGCGGTCAGCGCGGCCAAGCGCGGTCCGCCATCGACCATATAATTCTCGGCATGGACCTCGAACCACAGGCCCGGATCCCGAAGCGTCAACACCTCATCGAGATGCTGCGTCTTGAAGCCCAGGCCCGCGGTGAGAGTCATGATCGCCTAACCCCTAGTTCGGGGAGACCAGGGAGCCGAAGCCGCTCGGCGTCTTGATCTTTTCACAGGTGCCGGCGGGCACCAGCTTCCAGGCGTTCTTCTGATAGTTGACCTTCGAGGTGGCGGCGCAGCTGGTGCCGGCCCCGGCCTTGCAGTCGTTCTTGCCGGCGAGGGCGACGCCATAGCACTTTTCCATCGGCTGGGCGCCGGCCTTGGGGGCGCCGGTCTGTTGCGCGTGCGTGGCGCCGGCCAGCAGCGAGGTCAGTAGAACCGCCGAAACGGCGGCGATATTGGTGCGGTTGTTCATGGTGCTGACTTTCTTCGGGTTGAGCCCCGGCGCGGCGGCGCCGTGACCCCGTGGGCTGTGTCGAGCGGGTCACGGTGACGTCTTCGACGGTTCGCGATGGCCGGTTACAATCGGCGGCGCGCCCCATAACAATATAATCAAGGACAGATAGCGGTCATCGCGGCCAAAAATATTACGTCAGCTGTAACCAAGGCCACTGGGGCGTCGAACCCACCATTGCCAGATGGCGACAATCAATCCCCAGGAGAGACGAGATATGAGCATGAAACCCAACTTCGGCCTCGCCGCCGCCGCCGCGATCTTCGCCCTGTCGGCGGGCGTCACCACATCCGTCCATGCGGAAGGCGCCAAGGCCAAGGCCGAAGTCGTCCATTGCTTCGGCGTGAACACCTGCAAGGGCACCTCCGACTGCAAGTCCTACACCCACGACTGCAAGGGCCAGAACGACTGCAAGGGCCAGGGCTTCAAGGCGCTCAGCGCCAAGAGCTGCGCGGCCAAGGGCGGCACGACCACCCAGCCGTGATTTTTGAGGTCCGGCCGGCTTTCCCCCGGCCGGATCTTCTTTTGAGGCGAACGCCGATGTCCAGTTCAATTGAACCCTTCGTGGGCTTTGGCCTAGGCATGAGGCCCCAGCATTATCCGAGCTTCATCGCTGGCGAAGCCCCGGTCGATTTCGTCGAGATCATCGCCGAGAATTTTATGGTCAAGGGCGGACGCCCTCTGACGGTCATTGACCAGGTCAGGGCGCGATATCCGGTGGCGATGCATGGAGTTTCGATGTCGATCGGCTCGGCCGACGGCCTGAAGCCGGACTATATGCGCCACCTCAAGACCCTGGCCGACCGGATCGATCCAATCTGGATTTCCGACCATCTCTGTTGGACCGGCGTCGACGGATTCAACGCCCACGACCTGCTACCCCTTCCGTATACGGAGGAGGTTCTCGATCTGGTCTGCGCCAACATCACCCAGGCGCAGGACATTCTGGACCGACCGATCCTGCTCGAAAACGCCTCCACCTATCTGACCTTCGCCGAAGATTGCCTGAAGGAATGGGAATTTCTGACGGAAATGTGCCGACGGACGGGCTGCTATCTGCTGTTGGATATTAACAACATATATGTCAGCGGAACCAACCACGGGTTCGATCCGCTGCCCTATCTGGCCGGGATTCCGGCCAATAGCGTTCGCCAGATTCATCTTGCGGGCCATACGACCGGACGCTCAGGCCTGTTGATCGACACCCACGACCAACCCGTACCCGATCCGGTCTGGACGCTCTATGAGGCCGCCTGTGCGCTGTTTGGTCCGGCCGCCACAATGATCGAGCGCGACGACAACATCCCTCCACTTGACGATCTGCTGGCGGAGATGGACCAGGCGCGCCGTCTGGCCACGTCCCTCGAACAGGTCGCGGCATGACCCTCGCCCAGATCCAGCGCGACTTTTGCGCCTTCATCGTCGCGGCGAAGCCAGACATCGAACCGGCGATCGCCGTGGACGCGCATCGGGGCCTCGCGGTCTATCATCATGCGTTTCGCGCGACCCTGATCGCCTGCCTGCGAGACACCTACGAGAAGACCGCCGCCTGGCTGGGGGAGGACGCATTCGAAACCGCGGCCCTGGAGCATATCGCCGAGCATCCGCCCCATAGCTGGACGTTGAACGACTACGGCGATGGCTTTGAGACGACCCTCGCCAGCCTCTATCGCGCCGATCCGGAGGTCGAGGAAGTGGCGTGGCTGGACTGGAGCCTGCGGCGCGCCTTTGACGGCATAGATTCGAAAGTTCAGGACCCTATCGTCATTGCCGGGATCGACTGGGAGACCGCGGTGCTGCGCCTCGCTCCGACCTTGGTCATGCGCCCGATGGTGACCAACTGCGTCGCGCTTTGGAACGCCATGGCCGAGGAGACGACGCCGCCGGCTGTCGCCCGCCTGGGCACATTTCACGCCCTGGCGGTTTGGCGTGGCGATTTGTCGCCACGATTCCGCAGCCTGGACGCCGTGGAATACCGCGCCTTGCGCCGGGCGGCCGATGGAGCGCCGTTCGGCGTTCTGTACGCGGAACTGGCCGCCGACCTGCCCAACCCGGATGACGCCGCCGCCTTTGTCGGGGGTCTGCTCGGCCAGTGGTTTTCCGAGAAACTCGTCATCGGCGCCGACCCCGGCTAACGTCGACACGGCCTTCAGGAAGACACACGATGCAAATCCAAAACCCCGCCGAGTCGGGCAAGCGGCCGCATGTGGTGATCGTCGGCGCCGGCTTTGGCGGCCTGGCGGTGGCGCACGGCCTGAGGTCGGCCGATGTCGATGTGACCATCGTCGATCGCCAGAACCATCATCTGTTTCAGCCGCTGCTCTATCAGGTGGCGACCGCGGCCCTGTCTCCGGCCGATATCGCCGCGCCGATCCGCACGATCGTGCGGAGCCAGAGGCACACCCATGTGCTGCTGGACGAGGTGACCGGAGTCGACGCCAACACCAGGAGCCTTTCGCTGGCCACCGGCGCGACCCTGGCCTACGACTTTCTAGTCCTGGCCTCGGGCGCCCGGCACAGCTATTTCGGCCACGACGACTGGGCCGAACACGCGCCGGGGATCAAGACCATCGACGACGCCACCAGGGTGCGCTCGAAGATCCTGCTGGCCATGGAACTGGCCGAGACCAATCGCCAGGAGAACGTCTCGCGCCGGGATGAATTCCTGACTTTCGTGATTATCGGCGGCGGTCCGACCGGCGTTGAGATGGCCGGCGCGGTGGCGGAGCTGACCCGGCACATGGCGGCGATGGACTTCCACTTCGTCACCCCGACCTGCGTGCGGATCTTGCTGGTGGAGGCTGGGTCGCGCCTGCTGGCGACCTTCCCGCAGGATCTGGGGGAAGCGGCGCGCAAGGCGCTGGAGTCGCTGGGGGTCAAGGTGATGCTGAACAGCCGGGTCACCGCCATCGACGAACACGGGATCACGATGGGCGAGGAGCATATCGACACCATGACGGTGATCTGGGCCGCCGGCTTTCAGGCCTCCGCGGCCGCCCAGTGGCTGGGAGCCAAGAGCGACCGTGGCGGGCGAGTGCTCGTGGAGCCGGATCTCAGCGTTCCGGGCCGGCCGGAGATCTATGTGATCGGCGACACGGCCGCGGTGATCGACCGGAACGGCCAGCCGGTGCCCGGCATCGCGCCCGCCGCCAAACAGGAAGGCGCCCACGTGGCCAAGCTGATCACCGCGCGCACCCGCGGCCAGAACGCCACGACGCCGTTTCGCTATCGCAACTTCGGCACCCTGGCCACCGTTGGCCGGCAAAGAGCGGTGATCGACTTTGGCTGGATGCGGATGTCGGGGCTGGCGGCCTGGCTGATCTGGTCGACCGCGCACCTGTATTTCCTGGTCGGCTTCCGAAGCCGCCTGATCGTGGGGATGAACTGGCTGTGGAACTATCTGACCTTCAATCGGGGCGCGCGGCTGATCACCGGCGGCGGGCTGGCGAAGGCCCCGCCCGAGATAAGACAATTGCCGATCGCTTCCCCTGCCCCTAGCTTGTCTCTCGCCGGTTAGAAAACCGGACTTGAGACAAGCATGAGGGAACACCATGGCCTATGAGGGCTACCGCCTGATCCACTTCGCCCGCGATGGCCGGGTGGTCACCGCCACGGTCGATGCGCCGCCGATCAATATCATCACCCTGGAACTCTACGCCGAACTGGCCCGGCTGTCCGAAGAGCTGGCCGCGGACCCGGACGCGCTGGTATTCGTGCTCAAGAGCGCCGACCCCGATTTCTTCCTGGCCCATTTCGACGTCGGGGCGATCCTGACCTTTCCCACCGACACGCCGGCCACGCGGGAGGCCTGGGATCGCAACGCCTATCACGTGATGTGCGAGCGCTTCAGGACAATGGACAAGGTGACCATCGCCCAGATCGAGGGCCGGGTCGGGGGCGGCGGCAGCGAGATCTCGATGAGCTTCGACATGCGTTTCGGCGTCAAGGGCAAGACCATCGTCAACCAGATGGAAGTTCCCCTGGGCATATTGCCGGGCGGCACGGGCACCCAGCGAATGCCGCGGCTGATCGGCCGCCACCGCGCGATCGAAGTGATCCTGGGCGGGATCGACCTCGACGCCGAAACGGCCGAGGCCTGGGGCTATCTGAACCGCGCCATGGCGGCCGATGAAATTGGTCCCTATGTGGCCGCTCTGGCCAACCGGATCGCCTCGTTCCCGGAAGAGGCGGTGAGATTGACCAAGCAATCGATCAACAGCGCCGACAAACCGTTGCATGACGGCCTGGCCGACGAGAGCTACCTGTTCCAACAGCTGACCCGCACGGCCAGCGGCCAGCGCAACATGGCCAAATTCCTGACCATCGGCGGCCAGACCCGGGAGGGCGAACTGAAGGTGGCGGAACTCAGCGGCCAACTTGGCGAGGCCTGACTTGACCGACCTCACCCTCTACTACGCACCGGGCACCTGCGCCCTGGCTTCGCACATCGCGCTGGAACAATCAGGGGCCGACTACGTCGCCACCCGGTTGGACTTCCGCGCCAACGCTCAGCGTGAGCCCGACTATCTGGCTATCAATCCGAAGGGGCGGGTTCCGGCCCTGGTCACGCCCCGGGGGGTGGTCACCGAGACGCCGGCCATACTGACCTTCATCGCCCAGAGCTTTCCGGCGGCGAAGCTGGCGCCCCTGGACGATGCGTTCGCCTTCGCCGAGGTTCAGGCCTTCATCGGCTATCTGTGTTCGACGGTCCATCCGGCCCGCGCGCATCGGGTGCGCGGCTATCGCTGGGCCGACGATCCCGCCGCGATTGAAGAGATCAAACGCAAGGCGCCGCAGGTGGTTGGCGACTGTTTCGACCTGATCGAAACCAGGATGTTCGCCGGGCCGTGGGTGATGGGCGACCCCTATTCGATCTGCGACCCCTACCTGTTTACGCTGTCCACCTGGCTGGCTATCGACGGCTTGGACATCGCCCGATGGCCCAAGGTCGCCGACCACTATGCCCGAATGTCGGCGGACCCGGCGGTGGCGCGGGTGATCGCCGCCGAACAGGCGCCGGCCTGAATGGAACTGATTCTGATCCGGCACGGCCTGCCGGTCCGTAGCGCCGAAACGTCCGACCCGCCGTTGGCCATCGAAGGGCTGGAACAGTCGCGGCGGGTGGCTGGCGTTCTGGCTCGTGAAAGCATCGACGCGATCTATTCCAGCACCATGCGTCGGGCGATCCAGACCGCCGAGCCCTATGCCACCCTTGCCGGCCTTGAAGTTGTCACCGAAGACGGCATCGTGGAATTCGACCGGAACGCCGGTTCCTATACGCCCATGGAAGAGCTTAAGCGCGACAACTACGAGGCCTGGGCGCGGTTCGTGGCGCGGGGACGCGACCGGGGGAATATCGTCGACTTCCAGAACACCGTGGTCCGCGCCCTGGAGACGATGGTCGCGCGCCACTCGGGTCAAAGGATCGCGGTGTTCTGTCATGGCGGGGTGATAAATGTCTGGACCGCCCACGTGCTGGACATGACTCCCCGGCTATTTTTCGAACCCCGCTACACCAGCATCCATCGCTATCTTTGCGCCAGGAGCGGCGAGCGCAATCTGGTCAGCCTGAACGACATCGCCCACCTGCGCGACGGCTGAGAGACTGGAGATCGCGGTGACGGCGTTTCAGGGACTGCGGGTTCTGGATGTATCGCAGGGCTTGGCCGGGCCCATGGCGGTGATGATGCTGGCCGACTTCGGGGCCGAGGCGATCAAGGTCGAACCGCCTGGAGGCGATCGCGGCAAGGACAAGCCCGGCTATCTGGCCTGGAACCGGGGCAAGGCGCGGACCGTCCTGGACTTAGACACCACCGAGGGACTGGCGGCGCTGAACGACCTGCTCGCCGGGGCCGACGTGGCGGTGTTCGACCACGCGCCGGGGCGCCTGGAGGCGCTGGGTCTGGACGCGGCGAGCCTGACCGCGCGTCTTCCGCGGCTGATCCACTTGTGGGTTCCGCCGTTCGGCGTGAGCGGGCCGTGGAGCCATCTGCCCGAGCATCACGGTATGCTGGCCGGCCTGACCGGCACGGCGTTTCGGCAGGGCAGCTATGGCGACCAGCCGATCTGGCACGTCATGCCGATGGTGTTGCATGGTCAGGCGGTGATGGCCGCCGCAGCCGTGGGGGCGGCGCTGAAGGACCGGTTCCACACCGGGTTGGGCCAAGCCGTGACGGTCAGCGGCGCGCACGGAAACGCCGAGATCGCTGGGCCCGTGGGGCTGCTGGATGCGCCCGGCATGATGCAGGGCCACCCGCTGGGCGGCTCGGCCAGCTATCGGCTCTACCGGTGCGGCGATGGGCAATGGCTGTTCCTGGCCACCCTGTTCCCACACTTCTTCGAGAAGGCGGTCGACGCTCTTCAACTGCGCCGGCGGATCGCCGAGGCCGGGCCGATGATCGACGCCGGCGCCCTTATCGAGCGGGTTTTTCTCGAACAGCCCCGGGCGCACTGGCTGGCGCTGCTGGCCGCCCACGACGTACCAGCGGCGCCGGTGGGAGACCGGGCCGACTGGCTGAACAGCGGACCGATGGGCGACAACGCCATGCGTCTGGTGCTGGAGCATCCCAAGCTGGGGCCGGTGGAGATGCCGGGTGTGCCTGTCAAGCTGAGCGAGACGCCGGGCTCGGTGCGCGGCCTGATGCGGAAGGCGAGCCCCGGCGAGTTGAAGGTCTTCGCCCAGCCCCGAGCCGCGCCGCCCGCCGCTGGCGGGGAGCCCCGCCCACCCCTGGCCGGGGTTCGGGTGCTGGACCTCGGGACGGTAATCGCCGGGGCCTACGCCAGCTGTATCCTGGCCAATTTCGGGGCCGATGTGATCAAGATCGAGTCGTCCGAAGGCGATCCGTTCCGCCCGTTCGGCCCCGGGTTCATGAACCACAACCGCGGCAAGCGGGGCGTCGGCCTCAACCTCAAGGCCCCGGAAGGTAGGGCGGCGTTCCTGGACATGGCGCGGCAATCCGACGTGGTGATCGACAACTATCGGCTTGGAGTGCGATCACGGCTGGGGATCGACTACACCGTCCTGCGAGCGATCAATCCCCGCATCATCTCGGCCTCGATCAACGCCTATGGATCGACCGGCGCCGAGGCGCATTTGCCGGGGTTCGACCCCCTGCTTCAGGCGCGTAGCGGCATGATGGCCGCCCAGGGCGGAACGGGGGACGAGCCGGTGTTTCATTCGGTGGCGGTCAACGATGTGGCCACCGCCGCGGTGACCGCGTTTGGCGTGATCGCGGCGCTGAACGCCAGGGAGACGAGCGGCCTGGGCCAGAATGTCGAGACCTGCCTGGCCGCCCAAAGCGCACTCTTTCAATCCGGCGCCCTGACCACATGGCCGGGCGCGCCGTCCGCGCCTATCGGAGAACGGGACTGCGTAGGGTTTTCGGCCTTGGACCGATATTACCCTTGCGCCGATGGCTGGATCACCCTCGGCCTGACCAGCGAAGCCCAAGCGGCGGCGCTGCAGCGGGTGTTGGGGGCAGAGGACTGGACCGCAAGGTTCCCCGGTATCCTGAGCCAGCCCAGGCGGGGCGATCTCGCCTATGAGATCTTCGAACTGATCCGTCCGCGGGATCGGAGCGAGTTGTTGGCGTCCCTGGGCGATGCTGGCGTTCCCGCGGCGCCGGTGTTTCGCGGCGACGAGGCGCGAAGCGAGGAATGGCTCTGGGAGAGTGGGTTTTTCGAACTGCGGCGCCATCCGATGTGGGGTGATCTGGTGGCCAGCCGCGCCTACGCCGACTTCAGCCGTGGGGCTTCTGGCTTCACGCGCCTTGACCCGGACCTGGGCGAGCATACGGTCGAGGTGTTGAGGGAATTCGGCTTCGAAATCGACCGGATCCGCGCGCTGGCCGAAGCGCGGCTGATCTTTCGGGGGTAGAAAAACAAAATTGAGAGCAAGTGCATGATCGAATCCGAAATCCTGGACCTGGCCGAACGGTTCATGGGGGCCATTCAGGCCGGCGACGCGGAGACGGTGCGCGCCTGCTATGCGCCGGACGCCAGAATCTGGCACAACAACGATGGGATCGAGCA
>JANYFU010000118.1 GCA_025359665.1 Caulobacteraceae bacterium | reverse complement strand
GCTGGCCGGAGACGCCGAGATCGAGGCGGCGTGGCTTGGCGGCAGTCTTGGCCGGGGCGTGGGCGACGCCTTCAGCGACGTCGATGTGGTGGCGCTGGTCACCCAGCGCCCGGCGACCGAGGTCGGATTGCGCTATGTCCGCGACGTCGCCTCGATCGCGGAACCGGTATTGGCGAATCCCCTGTTCGGAGGCCGCGTGCTGAACGTCGTCACGCGCGACTGGCGGCGGTTCGATATCAGCTTCGTCGAGCCAGGCGAGCTTGGCCGTTTCGACGCCGCCCATCTGCTCACCCTGTTCAACAAGGGCGATCACGCTCCGCCCCGGAAGGTCACGGAGCCCTACCGGGCCAGTCCGCAGACCGTGCTCGGTCTCGTCAATGAGTTCTTCCGGGTGCTGGGCCTGTCGGTCGTGGCCATGGGGCGGGAGGAGTATCTGCTCGGGCTCAGGGGGGTCGATATCCTGCGCCAGCTTACCCTCGATCTGATGCTCGAGGAGAACGACGTGGGCCCGGTCGAGCGGGGCGGGGCGCTGCGCCGAAACCCGCTGCTCGATCAGGACCAACGCCTTGAACTGAACGCCCTGGCGCCCGTCGCCGGCGATCGCCAAGGCATCCTCGCCGCCAGTGTCGAACTGGCGGGGATCTTTCTGCCCAGGGCCCGCCGGCTCGGCGAACGGACCGGCATGGCCTGGCCCTCGGACTTCGAGGCGGCGACGCGGCGGCATCTGTGGGATCGACTCGGGCTGTCGCTCGACCAGCCACCCGGCAAAGGACCACTCACGCGGCGCCCCTAGACGCACCAAGACCGCCAAAAATAGAAAATCGCTTAAAATCCAATCCAAAGTCCCGTTCCAATCGTTAGAACCACGTTGGCAAAGGCGCTGCGAGCCTCGGGTTCGATCGCGTCTGGATGGGGCTTGACCTTCTGGTTGTGTGACCGATGCGCTTTTGGCGTCGGCGCCCGGACGGAGTAAAGTCGATGTCACCAGCCGGCGCGCCGTTGACGCACCCCACGCGAGAGATGCCCGCCAACTCAAACGCGCTGATACGGCGGCTGCAGTCGCTGTCGCGGCTCACCCCGACCGAGCGTTCGGCGCTTTGGGAACTGCTGCATGCGTGGGAGTGGGTTCCGGCCGGCGCCGTGATCGAGCGGGAAGGCGACTGCTCGGGCGCGATCCACGCCCTGCTCGCGGGGCTGGCGTGTCGTCACAAGGACTTCCGCGACGGTCGCCGGCAGATCATCGCCATCCTGTTTCCCGGCGACCTGTCCCGAAACCTGGGCGGCGCGGCGCGGCCGACCGATCATCACGTCCGCGCCCTGACACGCGCCAAGGTCGTCCGGATCGCCCTGCATCATCTGGAGGCGGTCATCGAGGCCAACCCGGGGATCGAGCGGGCTCTGCATACCGCCACCATCGTCGAGGGCGCGGTGCTCCGCGCCTGGATCGTCAATCTCGGCCAGCGCCAGGCCCACGAGCGCCTGGCGCACCTGTTCTGTGAAATCGCCCACCGGATGGCGAATTGCGACCTGTCGCGTCCCGACGGCAGCTTCGAATTGCCCTTGACGCAGAAGGAACTCGGCGCCGCGCTGGGGCTGACCAGCGTCCATGTCAACCGCGTGCTTCAGAAGCTTCGCGCCGAGGCCCTGGTCGAATTCGACAATGGCGTGCTCAGGATTCGAGAGATGGAAAGACTTCGGGGGATCGCCAATTTCGACCCGGCCTACCTCTCGAACTGGGGCCATGGTCAGGCGCCCTGAAGTATAAGCCAGCCGTTGACCGCGACGATGCCGGCCCCGAGGCCATATCCGGCCAGTCGCACCCGCCGCGAATTGACGAAGGTCCCCATCACCCGTCGATCGCTGGTGAAGATCACCAGCGGTATCACCGCGAAGCCGAGCTGGAGGCTGAGGATCACCTGGCTGAGGATCAGCAGCCGATTGGCCGCGGCCTCGCCGGCGAAGGCGATGACGATGAAGGCCGGGACGACCGCGACGCCGCGTGTCAGCAGCCGACGCGCGCCCGGGCTGACGCGGAGATTCAGGAAACCCTCCATGACGATCTGGCCCGCCATCGTCCCGGTCAGGGTCGAACTCTGGCCGGACGCCAGCAGCGCGGCGGCGAACACCACGCTGGCCAGAGTGGAACCCACCACCGGTGTCAGCAGTCTGTAGGCGTCCTGGATGTCGGACACGCCCATCTGGCCGGCGGCGTGAAACGAAGCGGCGGCAAGAATGAGTATCGCCGCGTTGATGAACAGGGCGAAGCCCAGCGCCGCGATACAGTCGATCGTGGAGAACCGGATCGCCTCGCGGCGGCCCGGGGTCGTCGTATCGAACCGACGCGTCTGGGCGATGGCGCTGTGCAGATAGAGATTGTGTGGCATCACCGTCGCCCCGAAGATGCCCAGGGCGATGTAGAGCATCGCCGGGTCGGAAAACAATTTGGTTGTCGGAACGAACCCGGTCGCGACCCCCGACAGCGACGGCCGGCAAAACCACAGCTCGATGGCGAAACAGGCCGCGATCACGCCGATCAGGGTGATCACCAGCGCCTCCACATAGCGGAACCCTCGCTTCTGCAGGGCCATGATCACCAGGGTGTCGAGGACGGTGATCGCAACCCCGGCCAGCAGCGGCAGGTGGAACAGCAGTTTCAAGGCTATCGCGGTTCCGACAACCTCGGCCAGGTCGCAGGCCGCGATGGCGATCTCGCAGGTGAGCCAGAGAAACACGCAGACACGTTTGCCGAACCGTTCGCGGCACAGTTGCGCCAGATCTCGGCCGGAGGCGATTCCCAGACGTAGGGACAACCACTGCAGGAACATGGCCACGAAGTTGGAAAGCAGGACGACCGACAGCAGCGAATAGCCGAAGCGCGAGCCCCCGGCGATGTCGGTGGCCCAGTTGCCCGGGTCCATATAGCCGACCGCCACGAGATAGCCGGGCCCCGCGAACGCGGCGAGCTTGCGCCAGAATCTTTCTCCGGCGGGCACGGCGATCGAGCGGAAGGCTTCGGGGAGACTCTGGCGAGGCGGCGCGGGGGCGAAGACCAACGGCTGGTTCAGCACGCCGGCTTCGGAGGGGGGCGGTGACATGGGATGCCTCGGGACAGCCTGCTACTGGAGGATTAAACGTAGATCTCCCACCAAGGTTGCTTAACAAATGTTAGTATTGTCGCGTTTATGTAGTAACATATGTTAATTTTCATTCGTGAACAGCTCTGTCAACGGAACCGCCGAACAAGAAGTTCATTCTTGAAAGATGAAACGTCTGGTTTCACACGGTGCGGCTTTTCGTACCCTTCAAGGGAGAGACTTCGATGAATGAAGCGCTTGTATTGGCGAATTTCGACAGCCGCGTCGCCCGTCGAGAGGGGCGACGCCAATTCTTCCGCGCCGCGGGACTGATGGCGGGCGGAGCCGCGGGGGTCATGGCGTTGAACGCCGGGGGCGCGGGACTGATGGCGTCCGCCAACGCCGCCACGGCCGCGATCAGCGACGGCGACATCCTCAACTTCGCCCTCAACCTCGAATATCTGGAAGCCCAGTTCTATTCCTTCGCCACCACCGGCCACGGTCTCCCGGCCAGTCTTCTGACCGGCACGGGCCATCAGGGCGTAGTGATCGGCGGCGCCCAGGTTCCGTTCACCGACAAGGTGGTCAAAGCCTACGCGAACGAGATCGCTCGCGACGAGATGGAGCACGTGGCCTTCCTGCGCGCGGCGCTCGGTTCCTACGCGGTGGCTCAGCCGACGATCGACATAGACGGCACAAACCCCAATGGAGCCTTTTCAACGGCGGCGCAGGCGGCTGGCGTGATCGTGGCGGGCCAGGCCTTCAATCCCTATGCCGACGATATCAGCTTCCTGCTGGGCGCCTTCATCTTCGAGGACGTGGGCGTGACCGCTTATAAGGGCGCCGCGCCTCTGATCACCAGCAAAGCCTATCTCGAGGCGGCGGCCGGCATCCTGGCGGCGGAGGCCTATCACGCCTCGCTGGTACGCACGACGCTGTTCCAAAAAGGGCAGGCCATGCCAAGCATCATCTTCAAGACCAATGAGATTTCGGCGGCGCGAGATCGCCTGGACGGACCTTCGGACGACGACCAAGGCATTACTCTGGACACGCGGGTCAACATCGCCCCCCTGGACAGCAACGGTCTCGCCTACAGCCGCACCACCGGCCAGGTTCTGAACATCGTCTATCTGAATCCGAACGTGGTCATGCGCGGCGGTTTCTTCCCGGGCGGGGTGAACGGCGTAATCAACACCAGCGCCGCTTCCGCCTGACGGCTGGGACACGTTCGGAATCGACGGGGAAGCCCTTCTCTTTCTGGAGGAGGGCCTTCCTGCGCGTTGAGGCCTTAATCCGTCGCCGGGCCGGGTCGTCAGAGTTTCTGAGACTGTTTCTCAAGGAAGGCCGAGACGGCCTCGTCGAGCGTATTAATGTTGAAGGCCTTGTCGGTGCGCCAGAGGTCGTCATCCGACATCGGCGGCTGGCTGGTCACGGTCACGCCCAGTTTCCTGGCGCGGTCCAAAGATGGTTCGTGGCGAGCGCCACATAGGCCGCGACGTCACCATTATCGATCGGGAGTCTGGCGCGGAAGGCCGCTAAAACCCGCTCAAGCGCCGGCCAAGCATGGTGCGGCGCGAGCCCCTCCAGGCTGACCATGGTCCAATCCTCTAGGGTCATCAGCCCGAGAGCGTGGCGGAACAGGGCGCTCGGCGCCGCGCCCGCAAGGTCACCTCCCAGAAGGACCGCCATCACCGCGCTTTCGGAAACATTGGTGGGCGGGAGGCCGGGTCAGCGACGCCGCGGACCGAAACGCCAGAGGTCTATTGACATTTGCGGGAAATATTGCATATTGCAATCTCTTAGCCAATCCCGCGCCCAAGAGGAACCTGATGCCCGTTCTCCCCAACCCTCGCCACGAAGCTTTCGCCCAGGCCCGCGCCAAGGGCGAACCCTGCGAAAATGCTTATGAAGACGCGGGATTCGTCCCCGGCCATGGCCACGCCAGCCGTCTGGTCGTGCAGCCCCACGTCGCGGATCGGATCGCCGAGCTCCGTAATTTGCAAACTGAATTGGATGACTCCCGCACCCAGGCGGTGATCGCCACCCTGCTGCGCGTGGCCAAGGCCGCCGAGGCGGAAGCCACGCCCGCCACGCTGAAGGAGATCCGCCTCACCCTGATCGAGGTCAATCGGCTACGCAACGAGATGGAAATCGATCGCGCGACGGAGCGCAACAAGATTCGCCGTGGCGATTAACCCTTCTAAATCAAGATGCCGGGCTGCCCCTACCCCGGGCGGGCGACCGCCAAAAACCGCCATCCGACCGCCATTTCCCGCCCGCCGGCCGCCATTCGGCCGCCAAAAACCGCCCGCGGGCCGCCATTTTTCGCCCGCCAACCGCCATTTCCCGCCCGAAGTCGCCCAAAGCCGCCCGCCCGGCGAGCCGCCCGACCATTTGCAAAGCCTGGCCGGGCGGCTATTTCAGCCCTGCCAGGCCGCGCCGACAAGCGCGCCGTTCCGGGAACCCCAGATGACCCAGACCTTCGACCTTTCCGGCCGCGCGGCCCTGATCACCGGCGCCTCATCCGGCCTGGGGGCCAGGATGGCCCGGGTGCTGGCCGCCAGCGGCGCCAAGGTGGTCCTGGCCGCCCGGCGGGTGGACCGTCTCACCGCGGTCGCGGCCGAGATTCAGGCGGCGGGGGGCGAGGCTTTTCCCGTGGCCATGGATGTCACCGACGAAGCCTCGATCATCGCTGGCTTCGATGCGGCCGAGGCGGCGCTCGGCCCGATCTATACCGTGTTCGCCAACGCCGGCATGAACAACCGCGCACTGGCCGCCGAAATCACCACCGAGGCCTGGGACGGGGTGATGGCCATCAATGTGCGGGGCGTCTTCCTCACCGCCCGCGAAGGCGCGCGGCGGATGATGGCGGCCGGCTCGAAAGAGAGCGGGCGCGGCCGGATCATCCTGGTCGCTTCCATTGGGGCGCTGAAGGTGCTGCCCGGCCTGACCGCCTACTGCACCTCCAAGGCCGCCGTGCTGATGATGGGCAAATCGATGGCCCGCGAATGGGCCAATCGGGGCATCAACGTAAACGTGATCTGCCCAGGATATGTCGAGACCGAACTCAACACCGACTGGTTTCACGAGGACGGCGGCAAGAAGCAGGTGGCCGGCTTCCCCCGCCGCCGCCTGATGGAGGAAAGTGACCTCGACGCCATGGCCCTTTACCTGGCCTCTGACGCCTCGCGCGCCATCACCGGCTCGGTCTTCACCCTCGACGACGGCCAGACGCTCTAGAGCGGTGAAGGGATTTTTGTAAGCGGGTGCAGGCTGTACCAGACGACGAACACCACCATCGCGGCAACGCCGAGAGCTGACGGCGCCAGTTGGCTGAGGGGCTGGAACTCGCGCAAAAGATTGCCGGCGCCAGCCGACATCATGGCAAAGTAGAAGCCGATCATCTTCACGCCATGATCGAGCGGCCTAACGCGGCGCAGCCAAACTCCCACCCATAAATGTCGGCTCAAATCATAGAGCGTCAGGGTCACCACGAAACCAATGGTCGAATAGCCGATCGCCGGAGTCCAGGAGGTGTTTCCCTCTCCCATGTCGATGGCGACGAGAAGCGCCAGGCTCAATCCGCAGACGGCCAGAAGCGCATCGGGTAGACTTGGCCCACGCCACGTCAGACTCAGCGTTCTCAGGCCGCTCAGATACTGGTAGCCGGCGGTCAGTGTCGCCGCGACCAGGGGGGCCGGAGGCTTGAACAGGATATCGGCTATCGTCGCGCTAGTGATGACGATCAGGCCAAGGCCGGCGGTGGTCCGGCCGGACCACCGGTGAAGAGCGCCACCCTTGCGCGAGAGCAGGGGGACAAGGCCCACGACAATGGCCAGGGCGCCCGCGGCGACATGGGTCATCACATTGAAATGGTGGGCGTCAGTCATCGGATTTTGATCTTCCGGATGAAATTCATGAGCTCGGCGCATCCTCCCCTATCATCCGCGCGGCCTTTTCCGCGATGGCCATGGTCGGGGAATTGGTGTTGCCGGAGGTGATGCGGGGCA
>JANYFU010000113.1 GCA_025359665.1 Caulobacteraceae bacterium | reverse complement strand
TCGCGCCGCTATCGACGGCTTCGCCCTGGCCACCGGCGGCAAGATGGACGTGCTGTTCAACAACGCCGGCATCGGACGCGGTGGCCCCTATGCCGATATGGCCTGGGAAGACGTGATGGCGGTGGTGAACGTCAATCTGGTGGCGGTCCTGAGCGGAATTCATCTGGCTCTGCCGTTGTTGAAGGCGACGCCGGGATCGCTGTGTTTCTCGACATCCTCGTCCTCGGCCACCTTCGGCATGGCCGGCATCGCGGTCTATTCGGCCACCAAACACGCGGTGAAGGGTTTCACCGAAGCTCTGTCGGTGGAGATGAAGGCCCATGGCGTGCGGGTGGCCGACACCCTGCCCGGCCTGATCGACACGCCGCTGCTGCCGGACACCGCCAAGGCCGGCGCCCCCAAGGAGGGCATGTGGCGCCTGGTGCCAGCCGTCGCCGTGGCCGAAGCGGTGTGGGGCGCTTATCACACCGACAAGATCCATTGGTATGTGCCGCCGGAACTCCACGACTTCGACACTCAGGCCACCGCCGCGCCCGAGGCGGTCCGCGACGCGATGGCGGCCAGCGGCGGGGTGCTGAACCTTTCCGATTGACGACGACGGATAACGCCAAACTATAGGGGCGCGCTCACTTGGCCACAGACGCCGGGGAGCGCGGGACCAGCCAGGGAGCGTCCATGCCGGATTTGATCGAACGCCTTCACCAGGCCGCCGCCGTCGGGATGACCGGAAGTTTTTGGGCCCAGGAAAAGCCGGACGCCGTGGCGATCCACGACCCGCACGGGACGCGTAGCTTCTTCGAGGTCAACGCCAACGCCAATCGCATCACGCGTCTGTTGCGCGCCCACGGCCTGAAGCCTGGAGATTCCGTCGCGTTGATGTGCGGCAACCGGGCGGAATTCGTCGAGGTCCTCAACGCCACCCTGCGCGGCGGCTATCGGTTCACGCCGGTGAACTGGCACCTGACCGCCGACGAGGTCGAATACATCATCAACGATTGCGAAGCGAAGGCGCTGATCGCCGAGCCCCGCTATCCGGCCGCCTTGAGCGCCCAGGCGCCCGGGGTGCGATTGAAGGTGGCCATCGGCGAGGCCGCCGAGGGATTCCTGCCCTATGCCGAAACCCTGGCCGGTCTGGATGGATCGGACATCGAAGACCCGACCTTGGGTGGCGGGATGCTCTACACCTCGGGCACCACGGGCCGGCCCAAGGGCGTCTATCGCCGTAACAACGCCCTGCTGGTGTTGCCGACACCCGGCGAGCCCGATGACGTGTCGCTGTGCGCCGGGCCCGCCTATCACGCCGCGCCCCTGGCCTTTGACGTGAGATCGTCCATGAATCAGGGCAATCCGCTGGTGTTCCTCGATCGCTGGAATTCCGAAGGGGTGCTGGCTGCCGTCGATCGCCATCGGGTGACCCGCGCCCACCTGGTGCCGATCATGTTCCAGCGCCTTCTGGCCCTGCCCGATGAGGTCAAGGCACCGTACGACATCTCCAGCCTGCGCTATGTGATCCACGGCGCGGCGCCCTGCCCGCCAGAGGTGAAGAAGGCGATGATCGACTGGATCGGTCCGATCATCCACGAATACTACGCCGGATCTGAGGGCGGGGCCGGCTTCCTGATCGACTCCCACGAATGGCTGGCCAAACCCGGCACCGTCGGCCGCCTGCCGGCCCCCGATGCGGTAAAACTGATCGATGAAGAAGGCGGCGAAGTCACCGAGCGGAACAAATCAGGGACGATCTATTTCAAGGTCTCGCCAGTGGCGCCGTTCGAATATTTCAACGATCCGAAAAAGACCGCCTCTGCCCATCGTGACGGCTATTTCACCCTGGGCGACGTCGGCTACCTGGACGACGACGACTATCTGTTCCTGACCGGCCGCACCGCCGAGTGTATCATCTCCGGCGGCGTGAATATCTATCCCCAGGAGATCGATAACGAGATCATCAAGCATCCGGCGGTGGAGGACAGTTGCGCGATCGGCGTGCCGGACGAGGATTGGGGCGAGGCGGTCAAGGTTGTGGTGACCCTGCACCCTGGCCAGGAGCCGAGCGACAGCCTTGGCGCGGACATCCTGGCCTTCGCCCGCGGCCGGCTCGCCGGTTTCAAGGTTCCCAAGACCATCGAGTTCGCCCCTGAACTGCCCCGCAGCCCGGCCGGCAAGATTCAACGCGGCAAGGTTCGCGCGCCTTATTGGGCCGGGCGGGCGCGGCAGATTTAGCGGGCCTCGACGCTCATACGGTGATCCGCAGCATGTCGTTCCCCGAAACGACGAGCCGTTGGGCCTTGCCGTTCAGCATCGCCTCGAAGCGCAAGCGCTCGACGCCGCCGATGTCCTTTTCGGCGCTCCACCAGCCGCCGCGATCGATGATCGGGCCGACGCCGTCGACGACCAGCACATCGCCTCGCGCCAGCACCGTGGCCCCCCCCACCCAGGGATCGCGGTTGAGGTAGTCGCCAGCCAAAGGGCGCAGGCGTTCAGCGGGGGTCGGCGTCGGCCTGGGCGCATCACGCCCGAACAGCGTGTTCCCCCACCAGAAGGCGGCGGCCTTGCCATTCTCCATAACCGCGTCGAAGCCATAGCGCGCGAACCGGGGATGATCGGTCACCAGCCGGCCGGCGCCTTGCGGAACCGCGCGAGCCTCCGCGCCGAGACCAGACAGGCTGACACCGTCGGCGCGGGCCGAAATGGTGAAGGCCTCTCGCTCGGGGCCGACGAAGGTTCCAAGAAATGGCCCCGGGTCCTTGAACCGCAGAGACGCCAGGGGATCGGGCGCGGACGGCAGTGGCTTGCCAGATCGGACGGCCCGCATCAGGCGCACGGCGAAGGCGGTGGTCAGACGGGGGCGATAGCCCTCATTGCGGGCGTTGACGCTGGCGAAACAGGCCACCCCGGCGGCCGGGTCGGCATGGAAGGATGAGGAGAAGGCCATCATCCCGCCGGTATGGTGCAGGCAGGGACTCCCATCGATGGGCTGGACCGCCACGCCGCAGGCGTACTGGGCGCCGGGGCCAAATTCGTCGGTGGCGATCACCGGCATGGCGAAACGCCTGGCCATGGCGTCGGAGAGCACCGGAGCGCCTTCCCCCCTGCCGGTCCGCAAAAGGGCGCGCAGATAGACCGCCATCTGGTCGGCCGTGCCACCCAGGGAACCGGCCGGGTTGTCCTCCTCGTCCCACGACGCATACTCCATCCGCGCGCCCGGCAGCGACGCCGCCAAGGTACGGTCCCAAGGCCAGTAACCGGTGGCGAAGCGCGCGCGGCCAGACTGGGAAATGGTTCCGGCCATATCGGCCAGGCCCAGCTTGTCCCGGACCAGGCGCTTGACCGCCGCCTGATGGGTCTCGCCGGTGACCCGCTCGATCAGCTTGCCCAGCAGGCCGTAGCCGGTGTTGCTGTACGAAAAATGCGAGCCGGGCTTGAAGCCGCACCACAGCCGGCCATCGGGCGTACGTGGAAAGAACGGCGCACCGTCGGGCAGGCCGGACGTGTGGCTAAGAAGTTGCGCCACGGTGATCGGTTCGGCAGGCAGAGCCGCGTCGGGCAGGTAGCGCGCCAATGGCGCATCGACGTCGATCCGGCCTTGGTCACAAAGCGCCAACACGGCCAGGGCGATGAACGATTTGCTGATCGAGCCGATCTGAAAATACTGCCCGCCATGCACGGTCGCGCCTCCATTCAGAGCCAGGACCGCGGTGAAGCCATCGGAATCGGTCACCGCC
Organism: Caulobacteraceae bacterium; assembly: GCA_025359665.1. Lineage (GTDB taxonomy): Bacteria > Pseudomonadota > Alphaproteobacteria > Caulobacterales > Caulobacteraceae > Acaudatibacter. The sequence continues at coordinate 11,738 of JANYFU010000113.1, read as the reverse complement.
AGGGTCATCCCCGGAAGGCCGTAAGCCGTCAGCTCGAGCGACGCATAGTCACGCAACGCGGCAAGCGCCGGATCGTAGTTGCGCCCGGAGGCGCCCGGAGCGCGGATGATGAAAGACTGGGCCGGTGGACCAGGCGCCTTGATGGCCGCGGCGGCCGGCGGCGCGGAGTCTGCCCCCGCGACATCCGCCATGCCAGCGCCGGCGATAGTCGCCGCCGCTCCGATCCAGCCGCGCCTGGTAATCCGCATGCCCTGCTCCCTTGCTTGCCGAGCCAATTGAACACCCCGCGCTGGTGGTGAACAGGCCTCACGTCTAGCCGAGACTGGCGACCGCCTGGGCGACCACTTCGGGCTTCTCCAGGATCACCATGTGCCCGGCCTCGGGCACGGTGATCAGTTGCGCGCCGCCTATGCCCGCCTCGAAGGCGGGACCATAAATGGGCGGGATCAGCCGGTCGCTGGCGCCCCAGACGATCACCGTCCTGGCCTGGATGCGATAGAGCCGTTGAGCAAGGCCGCGTTCCGGAATCGGGAACAGCAGCTTTCCAGCCATACCCAGCTGGCGGGCGTTGCGCACAAGATAGTTCTGCAGGAACTTCGGATCGTCCATGTCCAGGCCAGAGGTCATCAGCTTGGAGCCGGCCTCGGGGTCATGGAACAGATAAGCTGGCATTTCATAGGGCATCAGGATGAACATGTCCGGGATCGGATGATCTTCGAGCCACAAGCCGGCCGGCGCGATCAGGGCCAGGCGCGAGAGGTCGTTCGGCGCGATGGCGGCCATTTCGGCGGCGATCATTCCACCCATCGAATGACCGACGAGGATCGGATCGGTCAGGCCAAAGGCCTTGACCAGGTCCCAGCCCAGCAAGGTGTAGTCCAGCATGTCCCGCAGGTCCGGACAGTCCTCGGTCTCGCCATAGCCTGGCAGATAGGGCGCGAACACGTGGTGGGTCTTGGCGAGGGCCGCCAGCAAAGGGTCCTCCGGCGTCATGCCGCCCGCGCCATGCAGGAACACCAGGGGCTCGCCAGAGCCCCCCTCAAGATAACGAACGTCAGCGTGCCGCGTCTGGGCGGTTTTCAAGGTCATCATGGTTTGGGATCTCAGACCGGTTCGGCGACGCGGGCGGGGCTGTAGGGCTGGGGCAGGGTTCCCGCCGTGGCGCGTTTGGGCAGCGGTTTGCACCAGAAGCGGCCATCTCCCTCGCATTCTGGCAGAATGCCGCGCAGCTTGGGCATGACCTTCTCGGCGAACAGCTTGGAAGAGTACATGCATTTGTCGGCCGGCATGTTCCCCACATGCATCAGGCAGAAAATGTTACCGACGTTGAGCCCCTTGATCAGGTCTTCCATGCGGTGGCGAACGGTCTCCGGCGAGCCGGCGATCACATGGCCGCCTTCCACCAGATCCTTCCATGTTAGCTGGGCATAGCCGCCGCGCGGCGGTGCGTATTGCGACAGGGCGCCAGTCTGGATGGTCTTGATGGTGCGATAGCCCGGGGCGTCGGCGAAGCCCGGATAGACGTGCAGGCAGCGATTGTAGAAATAGAGCACGTGCTCGGAATAAAGCCGCTCGGCCTCCTCGTCGGTCTCGGCCACGCAGATCGTCTGGGCGAAGCCGGCGCGGTAGGGCGAGGTGTCGGGCGCGTTGCGCTCAGCTACCCGGTCCCAATAGCCCTGCATCAGCACCTTGGCCCGCAGGTAGCCCGAGAAACTCAGGTAGGAATAGGAGTAGGTGTTGTCGATGCAAAAGTCATAGGTCTCCACCGAGCCGCCGCCTGGGATATGGATCGGCGGATGGGGCTGCTGGATCGGCCGGGGCCAGATGTTGACGTGACGCAGCTTGTTGTAGCGGCCGTTGAAGGCGAACGGGTCGCGCTCGGTCCAGGCCCGGATGATCAGCTCGTGGGCCTCGGCGTATTTCTCCCGGGTCAGGGCCGGGATCTGGCCATAGCAATAGTTGGTGTCCATCGAGGTGCCGACCGGAAAGCCCGCCACCAGCCGCCCACCGGAGATGCAGTCGAGCATGGCGAATTCCTCGGCCACCCGCACCGGCGGATTGTAGAGGGCGATGGAATTGCCCAGCACCACGATGGCGGCGTTCTGGGTGCGCCGCGCCAGGCCGGCGGCGATGATGTTGGGCGAGGGCATGATGCCATAGCCGTTCTGATGATGCTCGTTCACCCCGATCCCATCGAAGCCCAGGGTGTCGGCGTATTCCAGCAGGTCCATATAGGTGTTGTAGACCTCATGGCTCTTGTCCGGATCGAACAGGCGCTGGTCGATATCCACCCAGACCGACCGGTTTTTCTCCCGGAAATCATCCGGCAGATAGGGCCAGGGCATCAGGTTGAACCAGGTGAACTTCATCGCGCGCTCCTCTTTGAACCAGCCCGGACCCGCTTTGCCGCGGGTTCATTATCAGCGTTCATGTCGTGCGAACCCTAAGGCAGGATCGCGGGGCGATGCAATCGCGTTTGGTCCGGCCGGTGTGACAACGGGGCTTCGAGCCGCCCGGTTTTCGGTCTAGGTTGGGCGCAAAGTTCAACAAGGAAACGCGCCATCATGCCCACCGCCGTCGAATTCGACGCCATCGTCTATGGCGCCACCGGCTACACAGGCCGCCTGGTGGCCGAATATCTGCTGAAGACCTATGGCGTCGGCGACGCCGTAAAGTGGGCGATGGCTGGGCGTAGTGCGGACAAACTGGCCGAGGTCCGGGACCTGATCGGCGCGCCGACCACCCTTCCACTGATCGTCGCCGACGCCCACGACGCCGTGGCGCTGGAGGACATGGCTCGTCGCGCCAAGGTGGTGATCACCACCGCCGGACCCTACCAGCTCTACGGCGCGGATCTGGTGGCGGCTTGCGCCAAGGTAGGATGCGACTATGTCGACCTGACCGGGGAATCCAACTGGATCGCGACGATGATGGCCGCTCACGAGCAGACGGCCAAGGCGTCCGGCGCCCGACTGGTGTTCTCCTGCGGTTTCGATTCCATCCCCTTCGACATGGGCGTGTGGTTCGTGCAGCGAGAGGCGGCGGCGCGGCTCGGCGCTCCCACGCCCAGAGTACGCGGCCGGGTGCGCAATATGCTGGGCGGGTTGTCCGGCGGCACCATGGCCAGTGGCATGGTCACCATGGCGGCGGTTCAGAAGGATCCGACTATCGGCGCCGTGCTCGCCAATCCTTTCGCCCTGACGCCCGGCTTCAGTGGCCCGCCTCAACCCGACGGCGACCAGACCTACGAGGACACGGTCACAGGCTCCTGGGTGGCGAGCTTCATGATGGCCGGCATCAACACCAAGGCGGTGCATCGCACCAACTTCCTGCTCGGCCATCCCTGGGGAACCGACTTTCAGTATGATGAGATGCTGATGATCTCCGGGCCTCCCCAGGAGGGCGCTCGGCCGGCGGTGGGCTTCGACTTCGGCGGCGCCAACCCGCCCAAGCCCGGCGAGGGTCCCACCAGGGCCGAGCGGGAGGCCGGGTTTTACGACATCCTGTTCATCGCCGAGGCCGCCGACGGACACACGGTCCGGGCGGCGGTAAAGGGCGATATGGATCCCGGCTACGGCTCCACCTCCAAGATTCTAGCCGAAGCCGGCCTTGCCCTGGCCTTTGACGTCAGCCGCGCGTCGACACCGGGCGGTTGCTGGACAGCCGCCGCGGCCATGGGTCCGGCGCTGCTTGAACGGCTGCCGGCCAAGGCGGGCCTGACCTTCGCGGTGGAGGCTTGATCAACGCCACGGCGGTCACGGAACAGCGGCAAAATCACGTCCCCGATGGGATTTGGATTAAATCAGAGCTGAAATTCGTCGGCGCGGCAGGCTTTCCCCTTGATTGAGCCAAGCAGGGCATAGTAAGTCGCGGTGGGGTTCTATTTCAGGCTTGCAATAGTACGTCATCGGAAGTGTTTTCAGCGGTCCAAGGGCCGTGACGTAGGGAACGCCTGCCGATAGTTTGAGTGAAAATCATAGCACCACGGGGGTGGAACAAGTGGGTTACGTCCTCGGCATTTCGGCTTACTATCATGATGCGGCGGCGGCGCTGGTTCGTGACGGCGTGATCGTCGCCGCGGCCCAGGAAGAACGCTTCTCACGCAAGAAGCACGATCCTCGCTTTCCCCGACAGGCTATCAACTACTGCCTGGGCGAGGCCTTCATCGACCCCTCGGAACTCGAAGGGGTGGTGTTCTACGACAATCCTCTGCTGACGCTCGACCGCGTGATGAAAAATGCACTGTCGGTCGCGCCGGCCGGGCGCGACCAGTTCGTGGCCGCCTGCCGCGGAATGCTCGGCGCCAAGGCGCGCCTTCGCGATGACATCGACTCGGTTCTCGGCGAGACACCGCGCCTGCTGGGTACGCATCATCACATGGCGCATGCCGCCAGCTGCTTCTATCCGTCGCCGTTCGACGAAGCGGCGATACTGACCATCGACGGCGTGGGCGAGTGGGCCACCTGCACCCTGGGTTTCGGCAGGGGCTCGCACATGGAACTCCTGAAGGAGATCCGCTACCCACATTCCCTGGGCCTTCTCTATAGCGCATTTACCTATTACTGCGGATTCAAGGTGAATTCCGGTGAATACAAGCTGATGGGGCTCGCACCCTATGGCGAGCCGAAATACGCCGATCTTATCCGTGATCTCCTGATCGATGTGAAGGATGATGGATCGTTCCGGCTGGATACTAACTACTTCGGCTATCTCGACACCGGACTGATGATCAACGAGCGTTTCGAGACGCTGTTCGGCGGCTCAGCGCGACGCCCGGACACCATGATCACCCGCAAGGAGATGGACCTGGCGGCATCGATTCAGCAGGTCACCGAAGATGTGGTTCTCAAGCTGGTGGCCTATGCGACAGCCCTGACCGGGACAAAAAACCTGGTTATGGCCGGCGGCGTCGCGCTCAATTGCGTGGCCAACGGCCGCGTACTTCGCGAGTCGGGGCTCGATGGACTGTTTGTTCAGCCCGCCGCCGGCGACGCGGGCGGCGCGCTCGGGGCCGCGCTGCTTGTATCACACCAGATGCTCGGCGCGCCGCGCATGGTGAACCGTGATGGCGACTCCCTGATGGGAAGCTATCTGGGACCGCGGTTCGCTCCCCACGAAGTCACCTCGATCCTCGATCGCCAGGATTGGCCGCACCACCAGATCGCCGACCCCGACGAGCTGGCGCGGGCCGTCGCTGGCGCGATCGCCGACGGCAAGGTGGTGGGTTACTTCACCGGACGCATGGAGTTCGGCCCACGTTCACTGGGCGCGCGGTCGATCCTCGGCGACCCGCGCAACCCGGAAATGCAGAGCACCATGAACCTCAAGGTGAAGTTCCGGGAAAGCTTCCGGCCGTTCGCGCCGGCGGTGATCGCCGATCGCGCCGCCGACTATTTCGAGATCGAGGGAGAAAGCCCCTACATGCTGCTCGTGGCGCCGGTGAAAACCGAACGCCAGCTGCCGATGGATCGAGCCGTGTCCGACGGCGACGACATGATGCCAATCCTGCACCAGCAGAGAAGCGACATCCCCGCCGTGACCCATGTGGATTACAGCGCCCGGGTGCAAACCGTGGACCAGGAACGCAGTCCCGACTTCTTCCGCATTCTGTCGGCTTTCGACCAGCTCACCGGGTGTCCCGTTCTGGTCAACACTTCGTTCAACGTGCGTGGTGAGCCGATCGTCTGCACGCCGCAGGACGCCTATCGGTGCTTCATGAGAACCGGGATGGACCTGCTGGTGCTCGAAGACTGCCTGCTGTGGAAGAGCGAGCAACCCGAGTGGCCGGAAAATGACGACTGGAGGAATGAGCATGAGCTCGACTGAGACAATCAGCCTTGGCTCGATCGAGGAGGCCAGCGCCGATTCTCTGGCCTTGGCGGTGTTCGATGAAGTGTTAGTCCCCCTGGCGAACGCCAGACGGTCCGCCGAACGCCCCGCCTATTTCGCCCGCGCGGGCGAGGTCGGCGTCGCAAGCTACTTCGAGCCGCCCACTTTGGCGGTGATGCGGCCCGCCGACTTCGAGTTTCCCGGCGGCGGCGACCCGGAGGGGCTGATCGAGGCCCTGGCGAAATACTGGAGGAGCCAGGGTGAGGATCATGCGGCGGCCATGGCCCCACGATTGCGGGAAATCGCCCGTGCACTGCGAGAAGAAGCCGACGAGAGCGACGGCGACGTCGATATCCTTTGCTATACGATGTTCTGAAGCCAGGTCATGGGGCATCTGAATGATGAGTGATACAGCATCAATTGACAGTGTCGTCGGCGAGGACATCTGGGCTTGGCTGAAAGAGTTCGTGACCGTAAAGAACGCGTTCTATCATAAGAAATTCGCGCCCTGTCCTTATGCTCGCTCCGCCATTCTCGCCGCCCAAGTTGACGTAACGGTCTATCTGAAAGGCGACGTGCGCGCCTATATCCGCGAAAAATCCATTGAGCTGCGGGACACCCCATCTCTATCGACGCGCGTGATGGCGTTTCCACCACGCATTCAATTTCAGTGGGGGATCAGCGAGTTTGTTGAAACGCTCAATGCCGAGCTGATCGCCGACAACGTGTTCCTCAACACCGGTGTCACCAAGACCAAAACCAGCCGCTACCCGGGTCCACCCAGCAAGGACCCGTATTTCATCGTGGTCGCCAATCGGCTGGAGGCTGTTCTATCTGGCGCCGAAGCTCTGCAGCGGACAGCCTACTACAAGGACTGGCCGCGCGATCAATATGAACTTGTCGTCGAACGCCGAGAGCGCATGGCAAGGCGATACGGTAAGACATAGGGGCGGGCGGGGTATGTGGCACTCTCTGTGGAGCTATCATCCACGCATCGGCTACACCTATATGCCGAGCGTCAAATCGAGGGTTCCGTTCGAAACCGGCGGCTACCGTGTGCGAACCAATGCGGCCGGGTTTCGATCTGACCGCGAATTCACTCAGGAGCGTTCGCCGGGGGTGTATCGCGCGATCCTGTTCGGGGATTCGCAGACAGCCGGTGACGGGGTCTCGAACGGCGAACGATTCAGCGACCTTCTTGAGACCCTGGCGCCAGGCCTTGAGGTGTTCAACTACTCCCTGACCGGCACGGGAACAGATCAGCAGTATCTGACCTATCGCGAATTTGGCGATGTCGAGCACGATTTGCTGATCATCAGCCCGTATGCCGAGAACGTGCGGCGGGTCAATCACCGATTCCTGAGGTTTCGAGACGCCAGCGGCCAGGAAGTGTTCTACGCCAAGCCCTACTATCAGATCGAAGATGGCGAGCTGACGCTCCACCACATCCCCGTGCCGAAAAGACCGCTGACAAAAGATACGATCGCCCCGGAGGATGCGCCCCATGTGGACTGGGGCGCGCAGATTTCCAATGTCCCGGCGGCGCTTCGTCCGGTGGTGCAGAATGAAGGCGTCCGCACTGTCCTGAAGACCCTCGGAATACGGGACCTGATGCAGAAGATCACCAAGACCCAACCGGTTCCCGACTACGACTCGCCCGACAATCCGGGGTGGCTATTGCTCCGCAAAATCCTGGAAACCTGGATCCGGCAAAGCCCGACACCTGTCCTGCTCGCCCCCGTGCCGATGTGGACGGACATCGAAGGGACCAGCGATCCCTCCGACTATCAGACGCGGTTTCGCGAGTTGGCGGCGGACACCGGGTGCCACCTATATGACGCGATCCCCGATCTTTGGGCCTATCCGTCCGAGGAGCGGCGTAAGTTCCGTTTCAAGCACGACCTGCACCTTTCAGCGCTTGGGCATCAGGCCATGGCTCTGGCGCTGGCGCCGGTCATAGAACGCATCATGCGCGAAGGTCGCGCCGACGTCCCCGCTTCGGAAGCCGCCACCACGGAGAGATCGGGCTCGATGGTGGCTTGAGTTGGATTCGACGTTTTCGAGTCTGATTTAGCTTCTATGCCGCTCCCGGAACGCCGGAGATCAGCAGTCTGAAGCCAATCACGCTGCGCAGCAGGCGGATGCGATAGAGCACGAGTAAGGCCCCTATTCTCTGGCCCAGGCCCGTTATATTGGGCGACCAAAGAACCTTCGGCGTGTGGGCCACCGCCGATAGGGGATAGAACAGAATCCGGAGTACCCACTGGATCCGGGCCACGTTCGAAGTCACCCTCAGCTTGAACATCTCCATGTCCATGCGGCGCGTCATCTTGCAAAGGGCGGGCCAGTCTGGTCTGGCGGGATGCCGCACGATGACGTCGCCCTTGTAGCCGAGCCGGTACCCGGCCGCCGTCGCACGGTGGCACCATTCAACGTCCTCGGAAACACCGGTGGCCAGAAAGCCGCCGACCTTGTCGAAAATGGACCGGCGGGTGAACAGGTTCGCCGTCACGGTGAAATTCGTCCGCCGGATATAGTCCTCGTTGTCGAATCTGAAGACCAGTTCGAACGACTCGACCGGATTGACATTGGCGGTGTCGGCCGGGAACACCACCATCCGACCCCCGACCAGATCGAGTTCCGCCAATGCCCCGACACCCCGTTCCAGCCATTGCGGATGGGGCACGCAATCGGAATCGGTCAAGGCCAGGGTCTCGAACCGCGCCAGGGCCAGGGCGCCGTTTCGCGCCGGTCCCGCACCCTTCTCAGTCACGATCGTCAGCCGCGCCCGGCCCGCCACGACCCGGGCCACGGCCTCGGCGCCCTCGGGGGAATTGTTGTCCCCGACGACAATCTCGAAACATTCCTTGGGATAGGTCTGAGCTTCAAGCGCCTCCAGACAGCGATCGAGGCCCACCAGATCGCTGTAATGCGGGACGATGACGCTGACCATCGGCGTCGGAGTCTCTGGAATCTGTTGCAAGGCCTGATCGTCCGGTTCCAGCAAAATCCGTCCAAAAATCCGGACCCGTCAGTCCGGAGCTTGCTCAGCGATTTATAGGCCCGGGGCGGGAGAGTCCATCAAAGGCGGCCGGGACCGACAACTCTTCGGCGGCGCGAAATTGGGTTAGAACCTTCGCCAACGGCACAGGTTATCAATGAGGGCTCGAACGGCCATGAACCACTACCGGATCGGCGTCATCGGCCTTGGCCAGCGTATTGCCCACGTTCTGGCGGCGATGAAAGAGGTGGGCTGGATGCTGGAAGTGGCCGGCCACGCCGACCCCTCGCCGGTCGGCCTGCCCATCCTGGCCGACGCGGGGATAGATCCCGGCCGCGCCTATCGCGACGAGGCGGAACTGCTGGCCGATGGGCCATTCGACCTGGTGATGATAGGCTCGCCCAATCACCTGCATTTCGCACACCTGAACACCGCCTTCGCCGCCGGCTATCCGATCTTCGCCGAAAAACCGATCGTGCGGACGCCGGAGGAGACCTACGCCATAGCCGCCACCCTGGCCGGTCGGGCGGCGCCTCCCCTGTTCATCGGCCTGGTGATGCGTTCGATGCCGATCGTGCGGGAGGTTATCGCCCGGGCGGATTCGGGCGAGCTCGGCGAACTGATTTCCATGGACGCCACCGAACACCTGCCCCCCGAACATGGCGCCTACCTCGCCCGCAACTGGCGGCGGCGCCAGGACTGGGGCGGATCGTTCATGCTCGACAAGGTCTGCCACGATTTCGATATCTTCGGACGGATCGCCGGGTCACGACCGGCCAAGGTGGCCAGTTTTGGGGGAAAGCGGATTTTCCGTCCCGATCGGACCGACGTTCCCATGACCTATGAAGACGGCTCGGCCGCCTACGCCCTGCGCGACGCGGGCTGGATGGGGGCCAATGACGCATTCCACTCCGACATGGATGTGGACGACCATCAGGTCGCGATCGTTCGCTATGAAAACGGCGTGGCCCTGTCGTTCCATTCCAACAGCCATGTTTCGCTCCAGGAGCGCCGCTGGTATGTCGCCGGGACCAAGGGGACGATGTTGGCCGATCTGGTCCGCAACAAGCTGATGATCCGGCCCGCCATGGATCGCCGCAAACCCGAGCGCATCGACTACGCCACGCGCACCGCCGACAACCACAACGGCGCCGACCAGGCGATGGCGGTCGATCTGCTGGCGGCATTGCAGGGTGAACGGGCTTTCCCAGTGACGCCGCGCGACTCGCTGGAGGCTGGATTGACGGTGATGGCCATCGACGAAGCCGCCGCCACCGGAACGATGGTCGATTGCTCGCCGATGTGGGCGCGCCTCGACTCGGCGATGGCCGGCTAGACCTTCCGCCGGGTGACCGTTTTAACGCCGCATCGCCTGCGCTAGGGTCCATCGGCGTCCGGCGAAGCCGAGCGCTTGAGCAAACGACTGGCCGGGAGATGGGACGCGGGTGGACGAGGTTGCCGAAAGCCTGGACGCACTGGCCCGCCACCGCCTGGGCGGGACGAAGATCAGCGGCCTCACCCGTCTGACGGCGGGCGCGAGCCAGGAAATCTGGCGCTTCAATGTGATCGCGAACGACGGTGAGACACCACTGATCCTGCGCCGGGCCCCGGGCGGAATCCGGGTTTCCGAGACCGCTATCGGGCCTGAGATCGAAGCCGCGCTGATCCAGGCGGCCCACGCCGCCGGAGTACCCGTACCCATCGTCCGCTGGGTTTTGACCGAGGAAGACGGCCTCGGACGCGGCTATGTGATGAGCTGTGTCGACGGTGAAACCCTCGGCGGCCGGATTGCCCGGGGCGAGACGTTCGCCCATGCGCGCACTGTGCTGGCCGGTCAGTGCGGCGCGGCGCTAGCGGCGACCCACCGCATCGACCCGGACGCATTCCCGACATTGAAGCGCCTGACACCGCTGGAGTTCGTGACCCAGTATCTGGACGCCTATCGCGCCACCGAGTGGCCCCGGCCGGTGTTCGACCTGGCCTTTCGCTGGCTGCTCGACCGCTGCCCGGCGCCGCCGGAGAGCCCGCGGCTGGTGCACGGCGATTTTCGCAACGGCAACATAATGGTGGGCGAGGATGGCCTGCGCGCGGTGCTGGATTGGGAGCTGGCCCACGTGGCCGATCCCATGGAAGATCTGGGCTGGATCTGCGCCAACTCCTGGCGTTTTGGCGTGGAGGCCAAGCCGGTCGGCGGCTTTGGCCTGCGCGAGGATCTGTGGGCGGGATATGAAGCCGCCGGCGGGGTAAAGGTCGATCCCGACCGCGCCCTGTTCTGGGAAGTGTTCGGCTCGCTACGCTGGGGGGTGATGTGCAGCGGCATGTTCACCAGCTTTCGCACCACCGACCCCGTGGTCGAGCGCGCGGTGATCGCCCGGCGCACCAGTGAGACCGAGATCGACCTGCTGCGGCTGCTGGCGGCCTGAGCGATGCAGGACCATCCCCATCCCAGCGAGATCATCGCCGCCGTAGCGCGTTTCCTTAAGGACGAGGTCGCGTCCCAAACCACGGGGCGGCTGTCGTTCCAGGCCCGCGTCGCCGCCAACGCCCTGGAAATGATGACTCGCCAACTGGATACCCAGCCCGCCGCCGAGGCGGCCGAATTGACTTCCCTCAAGGCGATGCTGTCGATGGACGGCGATCTGGCCACCTTGAACGCTGAACTGGCTCGGCGCCTTGGTGCTGGAGAGATCGACCTGACCGTGCCCGGCGTCGCCGATCATCTGTGGGCGACAACACTGGCCAAGCTGGCTGTCGACCAACCCACCTATTGGGGCTATCGCGCCGCCCTGAACGAACGATCCGACAAACAAGAACCGTAAGAGGAAATCGCCATGGACTTTTCCCTGCCACAGGATCTCGTCGACTATCTCGCCGAGCTCGACGCCTTCATCGAGGCCAAGATCAAGCC
>JANYFU010000092.1 GCA_025359665.1 Caulobacteraceae bacterium | reverse complement strand
GTCATCACCATCCTGCTGCTGGTGATGATCACGTTCGAAATGGCGTTGAGTTACCTCAAACGCATGTTCATGGAGATCGCCGCCACGCGCATCGACGGGCGGCTGCAGCTGTATGTGATGGAACGCCTGCTTCGCCTGCCGATGGACTATTTCGAGACCACGCCGGTGGGCCGCACCAGCGGCAAGATCGGCCAGATGTGGAAGATCCGCGGCTTCCTCACCGGTCAGCTGTTCACCACCATGCTCGACCTGATCACCCTGGTGGGCATCATCCCGGCCCTGTTCATATTGCAGTGGCAGCTGACGTTCTGGGTGCTTCTGCTTTCCGCAATCATCTTCGCGGTGGTGGTTGCTTTCATGCGGCCGCTCGGCCGCCTGCAGGGCAAGGTGGTAGAGTCGGAGATCGTCAAGGGCTCCTACATGATCGAGACCCTGCAGGGTATGAAGGCGATCAAGTCGCTGGCTCTGGAGGGTCGCCGCCGCAAGGGCTGGGACCAGCGCGTCGCGGTGTCGGTTTCCGACCGTTACAACTGGGGGACGCTGGCCAATTATCCCCAGACAATCATCCTGCCGTTCGAGCGACTGATTTACTCCGGCTCAATCCTGATCGGCGCGGCCATGGCGCTCACGGCCACCAACGGCGCCAACCCTGGCGCCTTGATCGCGTTCGGCATGCTGGCCGGCCGCGCGGCAATGCCCCTGGTGCAGCTGGCCCGGCTGCTGGAGAGCCTCGGCGAAGTGCGCACCGCGGTCAGCGAGGTCGCGTCGGTAATGAACGTGCCGCCGGAAGAGGTCCGCGGCGAGAGCGGCCTGCGGCTGCCGATCCGCGGCGAGATCGCCTTCGACAGAGTGCGGTTCCGCTATGCGCCCGGCGCGCCGCTGGCGCTGGACGAGGCCAGCTTCGAGATCAAGGCCGGCACCATCTTCGGCATCATGGGGCGCAGCGGCTCGGGCAAGACCACCATCACCCGCCTGCTGCAGGGGCTGAACAAGACCTACGAAGGCTCGGTCAAGATCGACGGCATGGACCTGCGCGAAATCGACCTGCACCACCTGCGCACCAGCATCGGCGTGGTGCCACAGGAGAACTTCCTGTTCACCGGCACCATCCGCGAGAACATCGGCATGGCCAGGGCCGGAGCCACCTTCGCCCAGGTGGTGCGCGCCGCCCAGCTGGCCGGGGCCGAGGAATTCATCGAGCGCATGCCCCGCGGCTACGACACCCTGCTGCAGGAAGGCGCCACCAACCTGTCCGGCGGCCAGCGGCAGCGCCTGGCCCTGGCGCGCGCCCTGCTGATCGACCCGGCGGTGCTGATCCTCGACGAGGCCACCAGCGCCCTGGACGCCGAGAGCGAGGCGATCATCAACGCCAATCTGGTGCGCATTGCCCGCGACCGCACGATCATCTGCGTCTCGCACCGGCTCGCCATGCTGGTGCCGGCCGACGCCATCCTGGTGATGGAACAAGGCAAGGCCTACGACATCGGCAGCCACGACGAATTGATGCACCGCTGCGACATCTACAAACACATGTGGCATCAGCAAAACCGACACCTGGAAACGAGTTCGCATGTCCGGCCTCTTGTCGCGCGTACGTAGACCCACGGACAATCTGCCGGCGCTGATCGGCGCCTTCGAGTCCGAGACCCAGGCGGTGATCACCCGCACGGCGCCCTATAGCGATCGGGCGATCCTGCACGCCATCGCCGGCCTGGTGGTGATCGCCGTGGTGCTGATGTGCGTGTTGAAACTCGACCGCGTGGTCACCGGCGGCGGCCGCGTCGTGCCGACCGGCGGCTCGATCTTCGTCCAGCCGCTCGACCGCGCCATTGTGCGCTCCATCCAGGTGCGGGTGGGCGACGTGGTCAAGAAGGGCCAGGTGCTGGCCGTGCTCGACCCCACCTTCGCCGGGGCCGACGCCGCCGACCTGAACGGCAAACAAGGCAGCGACTCGGCGCTGGTGGCGCGTCTGGAGGCCGAACAGGCCGGCCACCCCTATGTGCCCAAGGGCGCCAGCCCGGCGGAGATGTTGCAGCTGTCGGTCTGGCGCCAGCGGCAGGTCGACTATCGCCAGTCGCTGAATGACTTCGACGCCCGCATCGCCTCCGACCAGACATTGGTCAGCCGCGGAACCGAGAACGCTCGCAATCTTGAGCAGCACCTCCAGATCGCCACCGACCTTGAGGGGCGAATGAAGGAGCTGGAAGACAGCGGCTATGGCGCCACCATCAAGACCCTGTCGGCCCGCGACACCCGCATCGACGCCACCAAACAGCTGGCCGAGGCCAGGAGCCAGGCAGAGCAGGCGCGTCACGACCTGGTGGCTCTGCGCGCCCAGCGGGCGGTGTTCATCACCAAATGGCGCGACGATATCGGCACCGCCCTGGTGACCGCGCGCAACGACCTCAACACCTCCACCCAGGGCCTGGTAAAGGCCGACCGCGTGCGCGACCTGACCAAGCTGACGGCCCCGGCCGACGGCGTCGTCCTGCAGATCGGCAATGCTTCGGCCGGTTCGATCATCGACTCACAGCAGAGTACGACCCAGCCGCTGTTCACCCTGATCCCGGTGGGCGGCCAGATGGAAGCCGACATCGACATCCCCGCCGCCGACATCGGCTTCGTCAAGCGCGGTGACAAGGTGCGGGTGAAACTCGACGCCTACCGGTTCATGCAGCACGGCACGGCCGACGGCGTGATCAAGACCATCAGCGAGGGCTCGTTCACCAAGGACGAGGACCAGCAGAAGACCCCTACCCACTTCAAGGCCCGAATCGCCTTCACCAAGGTCAATCTGCGCAACGTTCCGGCCGACTTCCGGTTGATTCCAGGCATGACATTGCAGGCCGACGTCCTGATCGGCAGCCGCACTATCATGTCCTATGTCATCGAGGGCGCCTTGCGGACCGGTTCCGAGGCGATGCGGGAACCCTGATGGCGCGGCCGTTGACCGAGCGGCGCGCGGTCCAGTTGCGCGCCGACGCCGCGCGCGAGGACAAGCGCGGCAATGCGGCCAGGGCCGCGGCGCTGTGGCGCGAGCTGGCCGACGGTGGTGACGCGCAGGCCTGCCGCGAGCTCGGCGATCGCTACGAGCGCGGCGCGGGGGTGATCCAAAATTTCACCGAGGCGGTGCGCTGGTTCGAACGCGCGGCGGAGGCCGGCCTCGTCGCGGCCCAGGCCAAGCTTGGCGAAATCTACTTCCAGGGCCGCGGCGCGCCGCTCAGCGTACGCGGTCTGGCGGGCGACGGAGAAGAGGCCCCTCGCGGGGCGCTGGGCCGGTTGTTCCCCAGCGGCGGCGCCGTCAGGGCCGACCTCGCCAAGGCCGCTCAATGGAACCGCCGCGCCGGCGAGACGGGAGACGTCGGCGCGCAGGTCAGGCTTGGCTACCAGTGCGCCTCCGGTCTGGGCGTCGCCGTCGACTTCGCCGAGGCCGAGCACTGGTTCGCCGCCGCCGCGGCCACCGGCGACGCCGGCGGCCAGTTCGGCCTGGGCATGCTCTACGCCGGTGGGCATCAGGGCGCGGCCGACCCGGTCAAGGCCGCCCACTGGTTCGAAGCCTCGGCCGCCCAGGGCAACGCCAGCGCCCAGCTCTGCCTCGCCCTGCTGCTGCTGGAAGGCCGCGTCACCCCCCGGGACGACGCGCGCGTCGCAGCGCTGCTGACCCAAGCCGCCACGGCCGGCCAACCCGAGGCGATGTTCCGCCTGGGCCAGATGCGCCGGTTCGGGCGCGGGCTCGAGGCCAGTCCCGACGAGGCGGAAAGCTGGCTGCGCCGCGCCGTCGCCCGCGGCCATGTCGGGGCCATGGCCGACCTAGGCTATCTGCTGACCGAAGGCTCGACGGCGGACTACATCTCGGCGGGAGCGCTGTTCCGCCAGGCCGCCGACCTCGGCCACGGGCCCTCGCAGTTCGCGCTCGGCCAGCTATATCTGATGGGAGAAGGCGTCCCGCGCGATCCCAGGCAGGCCGCCGTCTGGCTCGAGCGAGCCGCCGTCCAGGGTGTCGTAGGCGCCTACGGCAAGCTGGGCGCCCTCTACGCCGAGGGGCTGGGCGTCGACCAGGACCTGGCCGCCGCCGCCGACTGGTTCCAGCGCGGCGCGGCCGAAGGCGACCCCGACGCTCTCTATCACGTCGGCATGATCCACGCCCGCGGCATCGGCGTTGCCCAGGACGCCGATGCCGCAGTGCGCTGGTACACGGAGGCGGCCGAAAAAGACAACGCCGAGGCGTGCCTGCGGCTGGGCGTGATTCACGCTGTCGGCGAGGGCGTGCCGCAGGACTATGCCGCAGCGGCGATCTGGTACGAAAAGGCTTCCAAGCTGGGAAACCTGTCAGGACGCTGGAACCTGGCCTTCCTTCACCTGCGCGGCTGCGGCGTGCCGGCAAACCCGGCGGCCGCGATCGAGCTGCTGAAATCGGCCGTCGAGGACGGCAGCCAATCGGCCGCCTGGGCTTTGCACAACCTCTATACCGAAGGCGTGCTGGTTGAGGCCGATCCCGAGGCGGCTGCGGCGTGGCTCGAGAAGGTCGCCGAGATGGGCAGCGGTGTCGCCGCCTGCCGCCTGCTTGAGCGCCTGGAGGCGGGCGACGAGCGCCTTGGCATCGACCGGGTGGTCGAGCTGCTGACGAAGTCGGCCAATTCTGGGGAGCCGAACGCCCAGGCCGGCCTCGCCCGGCTGTGCTTCGAGGGCAAGCTCGTCGACCGCGCCCCGGGGACGGCGCTGCGCTGGTTCGTCGCCGCCGCCGACCTCGGCCACGCCTTCGCCCAGGCCTGGCTGGGCGATGTGTTGCTGACCGGCCAGGACGTGCTGATGGACCGCGTGGCCGCCCGCCACTGGTACCGCCAGGCCGCCCTGCAGGGCCACGTCGGCGCCATCCAGGCCCTCTCGCAGCCCGAGTTCCCGGCCGACTCGGCCGACGATAGCTTCGATTTGTTCACTTGCTGGCTCAAGGCGGCGGAAGCCGGCGACACGACGGCGCAGCGCGTGGTCGGTGAGTTGTTCGTGCGCGGCGCGGGAACGCCCAAGGACACCTCCGCGGCGGTCAAGTGGCTGCGCGCGGCGGTCGAAGGCGGTAACGCGGCGGCCATGGGGGTACTGGCGGCGGTACTGCTCAGCGGCGAGGCCGAAGCGGCCTTTGCCCTCGAACCCATCGACCTTCTCAACCACGCGGCGGCTTTGGGGAGCGCCGACGCGCTCTACAACCTTGGCGTCTGCCATCGGCGAGGGCTTTTGGTCGAGCCCGACCTGGAGATGGCTAAGTCTTTGTACCGAAAGGCGTCTCTCCTCGATCAGCCCTCCGCCCAGCTGGCCTTGGCCGACCTTCTCAGCCAAGCTGGCCAAGCGCCGGCCGACGCCGCCGAAGCCCTCACCCTCTACGCCCGCGCAGCCGCACATGGCATCGTGGAAGCCGAGACCGGGCTGCAACGTCTCCGGGCCGCCATGAGCGCCGCCGCGGAGACACAGACCGCGGAAGCCGTCTAGGCCTCCAGATATATCTCCATGCTGGTCATCGGATCATTCGTCCAAGGCGACCGGCACACCGCACCGTCAGACGCCTCCGCTCGCCAACCCGACGAGAAACCACACGCATATCGGCAACGGTGGTTTCGGCCGAGATCGTCCGTGAGTCTCACGGCCAGCCCGACCAGGGGGCGGTCGCCGGCTGTATCCGAGCACCAGGTCCCGGACCCTGCCCAGGGCGTTTGGGCGTCTCCGGCAATCATGGCCGCATAGTGGATATCCCCCGACGGCCCGACCCCCGCCAGATCGAGCCGAAGGCGGCTGACCCAGGAAGGCCCGGGTCCTCCTTCCGAGAATTCAAGGGTGGCCGCGATGCGCGGAGCGGTGGCAGCGAGCAGCGCGGCGTTCAGGTCGCGGACGTTGGTCTCCAAAGGTAGCAAACTCGCCCGTGCGACGCCCGCAAGCCGCTCGGCCATCGCGCCGAGATCGAAGGCGACAATCGGCAGACCGGTTCGAAGCAAGTGAGTGAGTGTGTAACACCACGTCTCGGGCCAGACCGACGGCAACAAGGCCACGTCACAGGACTCTCGATCCAGCAGCGCGGCCGCCTCGCTGTCTTCATAGGGGCCGGTTACGAACACCCGACCAGTTTCAAACAGAGCGGGATCGTCCTCGGTATAGCCGACCACGACAAAGGTCAGAGGCAGATCGCGCGACGCTGCGTCACGGGCGCAGGCCAGCAGTCGGTCGAAGCCTTTGTGCTTCCCGATTGCGCCAAGCACCGCAACGCGGATCGGTCCAGCCGCAAGACGCCATCGCGGCGGCGACGAGGCTGGGGGGGGGAGCTCCCAGGGCGACACGATCATGTTCAGGCCTGGCGCATGGCGGCTCAAGCGGCGGGCGACGTCGAAGGTCGGAACGACGACTTTGTTCGCGCCAGTCATCAACCGGGCAGCACGGGCGCGCAGACCCGCGACGGTAATTGATTCCTCGAGCAGAGTCCCATTGGTGACGAGGCAGGCCTCGCACGCGGCCAGGTCGGGCTCGCCACAATAGTCGGCGCCATCGGCGATCAGCGTGATGCGCGGACAGATCCAGCTGTAGTCATGGACGATGACGTCATACGGCGCTCCAAGCCGGCCGATGAGTTCGAGCGCCGATGGGTCGAGGCCGAGCGTGTGGTGAATCTCCACATGGCGGACGTTGAGCTTTGCAAGCAGCGCCGCGAGCCGGTTGAGATCCTTCGGCAAACTGTAGGTCAGGTCGTCGAATTCCTCGCCAGCTATCGCCAGCCGGCAGGCGCCTCCAGCGTTTTCAGGCGCGTCCGGGAGCAGCGTGACGGCCCGCACGCCCTCGGCGAGCAAGGCGCGGACACGCTCGGACACGTGTTGCTCCACACCCCCGCCGCGAGCCAACGAGAGCAACAGGACCGAAGGAGGCGGATCGACGGCGACGAGCGCCTCGTCTACGGCTTGGCGCAGCGGGCGGACGGGGTCTGACTGCAGGAAGCGCATGATCTGGCGCCGGTAGTCTGGGTAGCGGCGGTAGAGGATCTTCAGATTGTGCGCTGTCAGGATGGTCTTCAAAGGGCCGAACGAAATGCCACCGACGTGGCGGACAAAGACATCCGCGGCCCCCACATGGCGCCAGCCCGCGGACCGCGCCCGTAGGCAGAAGTCATTTTCCTCGCCATAGCCGCGGCCGAAAGTCGCTTCGTCCAACAGGCCGACTTCGTTGAGGCAGGCGCGCTTCATGTAGAGACAGAATCCGGCTCCGCTCGGCAGCTCCACCGTCCGTCCGGCATTGAGCCGAGTGAAAAGGGCGTCGAGCATCGCGCCACAGGCTGTATCGATCGAGGCGGAGTCGCTGGCCGGATAGGCCATCATCGAGCCGTTGTTCGAAAAAGGCGTCACGGTGCCAATCTCAGGCGTCGCTCTGGCGGCGGCTCTCAGGCGATTGAGCCAGTCGCCGAAAACCTCGGCGTCGGCATTGAGCAGAACAATGTCGCGATCGGGCCGCAAGCTGATGCCACGATTGGCCGAATGCGGAAACCCGCGGTTCTGGTCGTTGACCAGCAGCGTGATCTGGCCCGCGGCCCCCAGCCTTGCGAGATCGGCCTTCAGTCGTGGGTCTGGACAGTCGTCATCGACCACGATCAGCTCGGTCTCACTAGGGTCGGTCGTCGCCAACACCGAGCGCAGACAGGCCAAAGTATCCTCGCGCCCATCATAGACAGGCACAATCACCGCCACGGATGGCGAAATCTCTGTCAGGGTCGCATTGCTCGCCCACCTTGCACCCCAAGGGGGCGGGGCGGGAAAGAGGGGTGTCCGAGCCCCATCGGGCGTCACCGCCTCGAAAACCAGGGGACCGCTTGCGTCGAGGCCCTCAAGCGCCAATGAAAAGGCCTGGATGACCGCGCCCGACCGACGGGCTGTCGCGCGGGTGGTCGAGAACCGCTCGCCGCCGACTCCATCTCTTGCCACGACCGTCACGGGTGAACCTGGCGCCCAGCCAAACGAGGCAACACCGGTAAGCGTGTCACGGACGCGGCGCGCCCGGGCATTCAGCCGCCAGGCGGGGGCGCTCCTGAGCGATCGCAAGCCGAGGATATCGGACGGCAGCGTCCTGGCGAAGGCTGCTCTGTCTTCACCGGTCAGCGCCCGCTCGAACGTATCTAAGTCAGGCCACGTAGCGCCGCGCGCCGCGCCATGGGAAGTGAGCCCAACCCAACCCGATGGCGCACCGCCGCCTTGCCGACAGATCGCCATCGCCAGGGCCTCAAGATCGGGAACAGCGTTGAGCGCATAGGCGATCAACAGCGCCTCCGCCTCACGCGCCGCCCCGGACAGGTCTCCCGCGGCAAGCCTCGCCTGGCCGCGCAGTGCCAGCATCGCCGGCGCGGAGTCGGCATATGACGCCGCATCGAGGGCCCGTAGCGCCTCGGCCGGGGCCCCAAGCCGGAGCAAAAGGCGGGCGCAGAGGTCGGCCAGTGTTGGATTGTCCGGGTGAAGACGCCTGGCTCTGTCGGCGTAGCGCAGGGCGTCCTCTAGCCGACCGACCGTCGTCAGCTGGCCAGCAACGCCTAGAAGCCCGGCGATGTGCCGTTCCGGATTGCTGAGCATGGCGTCGTAGGCCCCCGCCTCCGAATCTGCCACGCCCATAGGCATGCGGCTCTAGGCCGCGTCCGCGCCGATAGTCAGGCCGTCTTCATAGAGAGTGAGAAATTTCGACACCATCGTAGAGCGTGGGGCTGGCGGTTTGACCCCCGCGGCGACTCGGGACCAAAGCCCTTCCTCGGTGGCGGCGCGGCGGATGACCTCGGCCAAGGACCGGGCGTCGCCGACCGCGAAGTGCAGTCCGTTCTTTTCATCAGTCACCCGTTCCGCCATGCCACCGACATTGGAGCAAATCACCGGCCGACCGTGCATCCAGGCTTCCGAAACCACTAGCCCGAACGCCTCACGCCACACTGAAGGCACCAGGCACCAATCGACCCTGGCCATCAGATTGGGCAACTGGCTGACCTCGTAGCCGCCGTTGTGCGCCAGGATCCGCTCTTCGATCGGCCGCGTCTTCTCGGCTTCGAGGAAAGCCTCGATCTCGCCGCGACGCGCTTCCGAGGCATATTGCAGATTGTCACCATTCAGCTCAACGACGAAATCGGTGAAGCCCTCGGCCCGCAGCTGGTTGACCGCCTCAAGGATCACCCAGACCCCTTTATTATCGACCATCTGACCAAAGAACCCAAAACGATTGCGTGTTTCCCTCGCCCGTTCTTTTGGTCGCCTAAGCCTGTTGTCGCCCTGGCCATTGGTGACATGGGTCAGGCGAGCCTGATCGATCCCCCACTTGGCAAAGATGTCGATCATGAAGCGCGATGGCGTCGTGAAGACATCGACCGCTTCGAGATGCCGTTTCACCCACATCTCCCGCATGAAGAAGTACTCGGGACTGACCTCCGGAAAGCACTGATGGCAGCGAATGGGGGAAGCCCGATCGCAGATCGAATTATCGGTCCGGCGAACCATCTGGCCGTTGGCCATGCAGATCGTCAGATATTCGTGCAAAGTGAAGACAATGCGGGCCTGTGGCAGAACCCGGCGGGTGAGACTGATCAGGTCCAGTCCCAACAGCAGGAAATGATGGAAATGCACTACGTCGGGTCGCACCTGCAACAAGAAGTTGGCGAAGGCCTCAGCAAGGTCGTCACCTTCCAAGCGGTGCCAGAAATAGTCGTAACCACGGCTCAGGAAAATGAACTGGTTTGGCCGGCCATCGAACCCGGTGATCCGCGCGCCGCTTTTGTAGAGCGGCGCCATGCTGGGATCCACGGCCGCCAGGAGCGTGGTTTCCACGCCCTCCATGTCCGTGAGGCCTTCAAACAGGTCATGACAAATCTGCTGCGCACCGCCACGCACCAATTCAGGGTGATAGAGGCTGACAAGCAGAACTTTCATGTCGTGGGCGGCTTTAGCATTGGGTGGGTGGGCTCAGGGCCTAGCAGCCCATCATTGACGGCCTCGCCCCATTGCGACGAAAATAACCAGCGATTGACCACGCTGCCCCCTTCATGGATGGGCAAACGCGTGGAACCTTTGCCCTCAAGATGCCACATGCGAAGGTCTTGCAGCCAAGCCGGGTTTCCACCCTTGAGACTTTTCAGGCACAGGTCGGCGTCTTCGTAGTGTCCAAACACATAGTCTTCGGTGAAGCCGCCAAGGCGCTCGAACCAGGGCCGCGCGACCGAAATGAAGGCGCCCGTCACCGCCGGCACCGGGCGTGGGGACGTAAATTGCGGCGAATCCGCCGGCGCACCCTTACCGTAGTGCTCGACCCTGACCAGTTGCGACAGGGCGGTGCGGTTGTTGTCGAAGGTGACCCGGGTATCGATCTCGAAGAACATACCGCCGTGCATCAACGAGCCGTCGTCATAGTAGAGCGGCGTGCCGAACAGCTGGGTCTCGTGCCGCGGGCGTGTCTGAATGATCTCGAGGTGCTTACGCGCCCAGGCGGGGTCCTTTGGAAACACGTCGGGATTGACGATAAGCAGCCGCTGGCTCTCGGCGGCGCCGGCGGCGACATTATTGGCGGCGCCAAATCCAGCATTACCAGCCAGCAGCATCACCGTTTGGTCGAGGCCATGAATTCGGTGACACTTCCGGGCATTCGCCAAAAGATTCTCGGCAAGCTCCGGACTATTGGATACGTAGATGAATTCATA
Organism: Caulobacteraceae bacterium; assembly: GCA_025359665.1. GTDB lineage: Bacteria > Pseudomonadota > Alphaproteobacteria > Caulobacterales > Caulobacteraceae > Acaudatibacter. Next base: position 17,130 of record JANYFU010000092.1, on the reverse strand, counting down.
GTTCTCGATACCGTCATTCATCGAGAACAGCGCGTTTTGGATGAAGTGGTATTCAGCACGCCCATAAAGGCAAACCACGATCGTGCCGCTATGCTTACGGCGAGCGCCGCCGAACCGCTCGCTGTAGACGTTACGGGTCAGGGGTTTGGTGATCGAGTGATTGAACCGGACGATCTGGTCGCCTAGTCCCCGAGCCAGGCTCGCGATAGCGTTGGTCGTCGATCCGCCCATGCCCGGGGCGTCGGAGATGTGACCGAGCACGATGGCGCGCAGCTCGACGTCGTCGACTGAGCGCATCTCCAGCGTTGCGGCCATCGCGCCGCCGTCACGAAAGCGGAACTGCAGCTCGCAGTGACCGTCCGGCTGGATCTCCCGGTCGCCGAACACGAAGCCCAGATAGCCGAAGCCATAGTCGCCATGGCGGCCGAGCGCTTCGGCGACGTCGGGCCGGGTTCGGCGAGCCAGTCCGGCGGAGTCGAAGGTCACCCGCCAGTTGGGTCCGATGATGGTTATACAATCCATTGGTCTCGACACATCGTCGATCCATCCCAGGATCAATACGCCGCCGCTTCGCGACACGATCACGGCCTCGGCCGAATGGCGGATCGAAGAGTGTAGCTGTATGTCGGCCGCCCCATGCGTTGGGATCAGCTGGTCGCGAGTATCATTGGCCCCGAACGTGAGATCCCGGTGTTCTTGGCGGCCCCAATTCATAAAGTGGTCACGAGCGGAAGGAACGGCGCCCGAGAGCACCGCCACAGCGACATCGGGATTAGCCCGAATATAGGCTTTCTCGTCGAAGCCGTCGTCAGGCGATGGCATGGCTAAAGGTGGTGGGTCGGTTTCCGAAACGGCATCCCAGAAGCTTGGCGGCGCGGCCGTCAAGGGTTCGCCGACAGCCTTGATATCTCCTGGCTTGGCCATCAGGCCTGCCCTTTGATGAGGATCATTGATCGCGCGCCGTTCGGAGTTGGAAGCCCGCGTAGGGCAGACGGCCTTCCACATATCCCAGGCGAAAAAAATGATCCTGCGCCGAGGCGTACTTTTTGTTGGTTACGGCCCGACCGACATCATTGTAGTTCGCACGATACCAATTCTCGTCAATCTTGATCTCATAGGGCAGGCGATTCTCGAAGAACCCGAATCGAATATAGTGATCGTGAGCGCTCATCTCGCCACTCTTGGTGATCGCCGCAGCAACATCTGGATAAGCAGACAAATACCAAGATTGATCGAAATAGATATCAAGAATATAACCCCTAAGACAGTCGGCAAGAAAGAATTTGTCAACCGCATAGTGGGTTTTCTGGGTCGATGGCATGAAGATGCGGTTGTTTATCAGAGTTGCGAAACTTGTAGGCTGCAACGTGCTCTCCATAGGAACCTGTCCGGCGCGGGCGACGGACGGAGGCCCACTCTTACCCCCAATACAAGGGATACAGCCCTACGTGCCGTGGCGCCGCACGGCAACATAAAACCTGACCGCGACGCCCTGACCAAAGGTCGCGGGCCTCTAAATTCAGCGCGCGCCGCCGTCAGCTCAGTCGAACGAATAGCCCCACCGGGCCATCGCGTCGGCGCAGTAGGTCCGGAACTGCGTGATTTCGAAATCCGACCAGTCGGTGTCCGCGAGACGGGTCTTGCCCAACCCCGCGCCGGTACGCTCCCGAAACCCCGTTCTCAACATGGCCGTGATCGCGGGCGCCGAAGCCGGGGCGCCGAGGAATTCGGCAATCGATTCGGCCACGTGATCGGGCTGGCTCGCCATCTTCTCCTGAGCGATTTCCAGAAAGTCCGGGAGGTCGGCTCGCGTCGCCTCCCAGGTTTCCATGCAGGCGGTCCAGTCGCGGCAGTGGTCGGTGAAATCACCGCCAAACTTTTCAAGCCGCGACAGGATGTTGGCGACCCCATTGCGATGCATGAAAATGAATCTGGCCCCCGGGAAACACCAGTGCAGGAATGGGGTGGCGCGGATCATCTCCGCTCCGGGTGTCTTATCCAGAAACGACGCCGAATTGTGGGCGCGATAGTAGATTCGCCTGGCGGCCCTCGCGATCACCATTGGCAGGCCCTCCCCAGCCATCGCCACCGCAAGTTCGCCATTCAGCTCCGGGGGCAGCGCAAGGGCGGCGGCGCCGGTGGCCAACGCCTGGACCAAGGTCGGCTGGCCCTCGCCATTCCAAGGCAGATCAAGGCAAGCCGCAAGGACTTGCGCCAGTTCCGACGTACCACACCGCGGCGAGCCGACGATGAACAGCTGCGTCGCCTTGTGACCGTCGATCCTGGAATCTGCGGCCAGGCCCAAGGTGTCCGCCCCGCTTGACCGGCTGACGCGGATGGCCGCCAACGCCTCGGACGGGACATCTGAATTGAAGACGATGTGGAAACCGGCGCGCGGCTGGTTGGCGTCGCTCAGGTCCGCCCGCCATTGATCGGCCCGGGCCGCCCCCAAGACCTTGCCGTTGCACTCCGCTACCACATGGGCAGGTCCGTTATCATCGCCAGCCGCCCAGCCCGTGGCGAAAAATGGCGTCAACTCCTCGACCTGACCATTCAGCATGCAGCCCTCCCCCAATCTTGGCCCCGCCATTCGATACCCGCCAAGCCCGCAGCTATTGCGCCCAGTCCTTGATTTAGCAAGTTGAGCGACCCTAAGTGCGGCCTGAAGCTCTCGGGCCGGTGGGCGGCGGGCAACGGAGGTATCATGGTCGAGGCCCGGCAGATTTTCATTCTGGGCTGCGCAAGATCAGGAACCTCGGTGGTGTATCGCGCCGTCAGACATGTGCTGGGTCTGCCTGGCGAGGGCGAAAGTCACGTATTGCCCATCTTCGTGCGGCTGATGCACGAGTACAAGCTCTACGTCGATCAGTTCAAAGGCCGGGAAGGCTTGCTCGCCGCCAATTTAGAATTGCGCACTTTTCGAACGGCGTTAGTCAATTATATCCGTGATTTTTACGCCCGTGAATATCCGGAGGGTTCGTGGGTCGACAAGACGCCCGGGCCCGAGGGCACGATCGGGGTCACCTTCATCGTCGAGGCCTTTCCCGAGGCGCGGATCATCGCCACGAAGAGAAACGGTATCGAGGTTGTGGAATCATTTCGCCGAAAGTTTTCCGCCTCCTTCGAGGACGCCTGCCAAGCCTGGACAGCCAGCATGGCGGCTCTGGAACAGATTTTGATTTTCTGCCCGTCGATCCTCTGTGTCGATCAATTCGATCTGGCCAACGCGCCCGAGAGAATGGGCCCTGTGATCGCCAACCACTTCCTTCGGCCAGACCTGGGTGGCGCGCTCTCGGCATTTTTCGCTGACAACCGCGAGGACAGGCAATCGAGTCATGAGTGGGGCCGACGGATTACGCCGGAGGTCGCCGGTTGGACGTCCGCCGAAAACGAAATCTTCGACCGAATTTGCGGGGACTTGATGCGTGCCAGCGGCTACGCCTGATCATCCGCCGACTTCCCCGCCGTCGTTGACCCTTTGCCGCCCAGGACGGTATCAGTATCCGAAACTTGTCAAAGGTCAGCCGCCTTGCAAACTCAAGCGACGAAAGCTCCGCCGGTCGCGGCGGACCTCCGCCCGAACAGCTTGGTCATCCACGATCGGGATCTGTTCGATGAGGCGTTTTATCTTGAGCACCATTCGGACGTTGCTCAGGCCCTGGCACGGGGAGAAATTCCGAGCGGCTGGCGGCACTACGAGTTCGCCGGACGGCGGGAGCGGCGCGAGGTTCGCATTCACGACTTCGACGAGAAGTATTACCTAGGGGCCTACCCTCAGGCAGTCGAGGATATCGAAAGCGGGTTGGCGGCGGACGCACCCGAACACTATCTATACTTCGGCAGGGCGCGCGGCTATCTGAGAAACCCGCGGGCGCCCAGGCCCGACTACGCGGCCGCGCCGGCGTCGCGCTTTGGCGGCCTGTGGCCCGACCTGCCTAACGCCCAGGATATCCTGGCGGACAAATTCGATATCGGCCAAATCACCGAAGAGGAGGCCGAACGGCTGCGTTTCTGGATCCAGCATGGCTATTTGATCCTGAGCGGCGCCGTGCGGGCCGACCTAATCGATGACGCCCGCACGGCGCTGGAAAACGCCTATTCTGGAAAGCTGGAGCATCAACTTTTCGAGTGCGGCACGGTGACGGGCGATCGTGGCCCGTCTCCATGGGAAAAGGAGTTCAACGATTTTCCCGCCAAGGCCCTCGACATCCACTTCCAGTCGCGCGCCATCAGGGATTTGATCTTCTCCGATCCGATCACGAGTTTTTTGAAAGTGATCTTCGAGAGTCGGGCGCTCGCCTCCCAGACGCTAGGTTTCTGGCGCGGCTCCTCCCAGTCCGGCCATCAGGACACGGCCTATGTCGCCTACTCACACCCCAGGAATTTCGCTGCGTCATGGATCGCCCTGGAGGACGTGACGATCGGAGCAGGAGAATTGTTCTATCATGACGGCAGCCACGTGCTTCCGGACTACCTGTTCGGCGACGCCTACAAGAGCGGCCACGATTATCGGCGGATGACGAACCACGCATTTTCGGACAGGGAGGTCGATGCCTTCGTGGAGTCGCTGCGCGTCCGATCAAAGGAGCAGGGGTTCCCGAAGCTGCCGCTCGCCGCGAAGAAGGGTGACGTGTTGATCTGGCACGCGGATCTAGTTCACGGTGGCAATCCGATCTCCCAGGCGGTGACGCGCAAGAGTATCGTCACCCACTATTGCCCGCACCGCCTCGTGCCGCTGTTCTTCGAGGAGAAGCCGGTTACCCTGTATCGACACGGGGCGCACCGATTCTGCAGCGGTCTCTATGTCAATCAGACGCCGATGGGGTTGGACGAGCCCTTAGGCTAAAGTCTGCGCACGCAGACGATGACGATATGCGGCCTCGCAGAGCTGGATCCAGCAGTCCACTGACAGACTCCAAGTGTTGCCGATAAGACCTTCCTGATCGAGATAGCCGATGAGCAACTGAGCGGATACCACCTCGACGTGTCCGGGCGGATGGCCATCGTCCTGCAAGATCACGCAGAGTAATAAGCCGGGACCAAACAAGGTCAATGCTTTGGAGATACTGAGGATCATTTTGCGATCCATTCGCGGCGCCATATAAACGAATATCTTCGCGGCGTCGGTTAGGTCCGAGATCAGTTTGTCGCGCAGGAACGCGAGGCGTCGCGTGTGTTTCCTGAACACCGCATCCGCCTCGGCTTCATGCTTTTTGACCGTCGTGTGCAGCGTGAGACCGTAGGCGCCGTCCAGCAGATAATATTCTTCATCAGCCGCGAGAATCTGCGTAGTCTGCGCCGTATCACCAATTCCGGCTAGGCGCGCGGATAATGCCGATAGCAGGGACTCAGGCTCTGTGGCCGCCCAACGTAGCAGGCTAATCGGTTCGGCCCCGAAGTGGCGTTGAATACCGCCGAATTCGCAGTTGCGCCCCAGGCTCTCGAATTGCATGAAAAAACTCTTCATCGCCTCCGGGTCTTCGCGCGCGAGCGTCCATTGATCCGCTATTTCTGGCGCGGCGATTGGGACGACGTTCGCCTCCGCCATGTCGTACACGTCTTCCCCAGCGACTTCGCGGGCGCGAAAAGCGTTGCTCTTGCGGTGCGATACGGCGTCGGGAAAGTCGGGAAACCGCGTCTCGACTAAAGCCCAGCGTTCAGCGGCCTCTGCATAGTCGCTCATCAAGTTCGCCGTGCTGGCCCAGACCATATGGGCGTATAGATTCTCCGGAAAATTCTCGACGGCATCCTTGATTGCAATGTCCGCCTCGCTCCACAGTTTCAATCGGTTGAGGCAATTAGCCAAGCCAATGAAACCCTCGGGCGATCGGGGATGAAGTTTTGTAAGCGTCCGCCAGAATTCGGCGGCTAGGCCCCAGTCCTGGCGTTGCTCGGCAAGATTGGCGCGCGCGATAGCGAGCAGTTCGGCGCAGGACGCATCCTGCTCGGCCCATTCCAGCATCGGTTCGCAGCTGTCGAAGCGACGCAACATGACCAGACATCGGAACCGGCCGGTCAGCCCCAGCTGGCTATCGGGGTGCTTTGCGAGAATGTTCGACCACATATGCAACGCCAGAGCGAAGTCGCGCCGGTCGGTCGCGGCCTGCGCTTCGAGGACGATGTCGCCTTCGACCAAGCTCATGGCCGATGGCTCCCCCGTTTCATAACGATTCGCGCCAGATCACCGACATTATTGAGACTATCGAGTTCCCTCGTCTCAAGTTTGAGGTCGTAGGCCTCTTCCACGCCGATCACAATCTCGATCATCTTGTGGCTGTCCCAGCCTTCGACATCGGCCGCCGTCAGCTCAGGCGTCAACACGATGTCACCGCGCATGAACACGTCGTGAAATATTTCCGTCAACCCTGCGTAGATATCGTCCAGTGTCATGCGTCGATCAGCCCTCCCGGACGTCAATATGGGTTTCTGTTGGCGCAAAGCCGGCCAGATCGAGGATGTTGCGGCTGGCGCCATCTGCCCCCAGGGTCGCAACCTCGAACCCCAAGCGGGCGTAGTGATTTTTGACCATGTCGTTCTTCGCCGTGGGCACATAGTCTCCGACTAGGCGACAGGCGCCAAGCGACCTCGCCTGTTCAACCAACAGGTTGAGTGTGCAAGCCTCCACGTTGCGGCCGAGCACACGGCAACTCATCAACCAAGTATCGATCACTAGGTCGCCATCGTCCAACAACCGGCCAATCACGATGGCAATGATGCCGTTGTCGCCGAACTGGTCGGTCAGTCGAAGCTGGAGACCGAGCGCGCGAGCGTCCGCCATCACGGCCGTGATGGCGTCCTCGGCGTAGCGCCGCCCTGTCAGATTGAACTGGTTGGTCTTGTTGATCAGTTGTACAATACGAGCCAAACCAAGCTGGTCGAACCGCCTCCAGATCAACCGCATACTCAGTCCACGGAGATAGGACGGAAGGTCGCTATTGGACTGCCGCAACGCGGTCCTCGCGGCGCTCCTCTGGTACAGCCGGCCGCGGCCGAAGTCCTCTTCAGTTACAGCCAGGGTCTCGAAATAGCCAGCGTCGGCCAGCGTCTGGCCGAAGGTGGCAGGATCGTCACCCACTTCGGGAACCGCGACCATCGGCAGCTCCTGGCGCACCAGCGCACGCTCAGCCGGATTGTCGTCGACAAACACCAGACTGTCCAAGCCAATGTTCAGCATCACGGCGATGTCGCGGATGTTAGCGGCCTTGTCGTGCCAGTTTGCCACGAAACAGGCAATATCGGAGCGACGAAGCACCATTTCGGGATGTTTCTCGAAGGGTTCGAGCGCGTTAGCCACTTCGTTCTTTGAGCAAACCGCCAGGATCACGCCCCGCCGGGCCAAGGCGCGAGCGTGACTCTGAAACGCCACGAAGGCTTCGCCGAGCGCACTACCCTGGCCGAGCACAAGCCCGTCGAGACCGTCGTCACCGATCACCCCACCCCACAGTGTGTTGTCGAGGTCCAACACCAACGCCTTGCGCGAACGCCCCTGTTTGGCGCCTATCAGCCGGACCACCAGTTCACCGTACATAGGGGCCGCCGATGGCGCGATCTCCTGCTTCGATCGTAGCCACAAGCCTGTGTCGTGCCAGGCCCTCACGCCGTCGCTGGCGGCAAACACCTCAAGATCGAGCAGGTCGACGCCGGCGGCGTCCGACAGGGCCCGCAGGTTTTGGTTCAGCCGAGCTAGGAAACGCGCTGGCGAGCCGGCAAGCCTGTATTCGTTCATGCCGATCAACGGCGGATGCACAGGAAGGGCTGTCTGATGAAGAATCGGACAATGAAATGCCTCGCGCGCCAGGCGCCAGCAGGTTTGGATGCGCGAGGTCGTTCCTGCGAGATATTGGTCGGCGTCGTCCTTGCTGGCGCCAACCTCGGCACCCGCGGATAGGTGGTGGGAGTCCAGGGCGAACAGCACCGTATCTGGTCCGAAACGATGAAGGTCCGACCCTGGGTCAACCAACTCTTGCCAGTACTGGCCGTAGGCAGGCTCGTAAATCTCGATCGGGATGTCGCGCCGCAACCCGGCGACCCGAATGGCGGCGTGAAGATGCGAGGTGGTGCAGGAGCCGAGCAGCGCGAGACGGACGGGTTTTCCCAACATGCTGGCGGGCGAGCGGCTGGCCAGCGCCTGGCGAAAGGCAGTGTCGAGCATGTTAGTGCGTGTGAAGTTGAGATTCGCTTCCGCAAGCTGCCGTGCGGTCACCCAGTCACCCTGACCGGCGGATGCCAGCGCGAACACTCGCGCACGCCAGTCTGGGACCTCGGGCAGCCAATACAGTTCGCTCATTCCGCCGCCGTTATATCGCAAACCGCTTTGTGCCAGCGGCAATATCGCTGACCCCAAGAAGGTTGGCCGATTGCCATGGAAACGCTCCCACTTTTCCGACTTGTCAGAGGTCCATAACGTGCGCATATCTTGAGGTCTACACGACAATTTGCGAAGCGGGCCGCCAAGTGTCGGATTGGTATATTGATTCGAGTCAGGTGTGAGACCGAACTGCTCTCGATCCCACAGTGGTTGCGTCTCGGCGCGGCGCATCTCGAAAGCATTGCCGGGTTCCTGTTCGAAACCGATTCACGCTTCGAAAGCCGCATCGCCGCGAACATGATGGCGTAATATGCAGTCGCGGCGGCTGAAAGCATCCTTCGCCTGACGCTCATGGCGGCCCCAGCCATTACACCTTTTGCCTGCTATTGGCGCAACTTCTCGAAGCTCGGGCAGCGTGCCAAAAGACGGTCGAATCCGCCCGCAGGACGCTTACCTTCGAACCCGATCACCCGAAGGTACGACGCCGCACTAGGTCCTGTCGACAAAAAGAAGACCTGACGATTCCCCCAGAGGTCAAGCTCTGATTCAAGGCTGCTCTTTGGGAGTTAGCCCCAGTGATTCGCGGATTGATGTCCGATGAGGAGTGGGAGATCTTCGAGCAGTTCGTCGTCCCCAACGTGCCGGGGAAGGGGCGGTCAGCGCAAGACCATCGTCGTGTTCTGGACGGCATATTCTGGATCACCCGAACGGGATCGCCCTGGCGCGATCCGCCGGACTATTTCGGAAAGTTCGGATCGGTTCACCGGCAGTTCCGGCGGTGGAGCGCCTCGGGACATTGGGACGTCATTCTGGAGGCTGTGAACGACACCGGTGAGGGGCAGGACAGCGTCCAGATGATCGACAGCACCATCATTCGCGCCCACCAACACTCCGCGGGCGCAAAAAAGGGGGTCCGGACCAAAGTCTCGGCCGTTCTCGCGGTGGTCTCTCGACAAAAATCCACTTGAGAAGCAATGGCTTGGGTTTGCCAGTAGCCGTGGTTCTGACCGGCGGACAGGTCAACGACGTCAAGGGCTACGCGCCGGTCATGGCCGAGCCAGGCCCTGTGCCAAACGTGCTGCTGGGCGACAAGGGCTATGACGCCGATGCGATCCTGGCCGATCTCGAGGCCCGAAACATCACCGCGGTGATCCCCGCCAAGCGTAACCGCAAGTCCCAGCCGATCATCGACGGACACATCTACGCCCTTCGAAACCTCGTCGTCTGGCTACCCGATACGACAAAACCGCCAACAGCTATATGGGCTTCGTCTTGATCGCGTGCATCAGACCCTGGGTTAGACATTTTGTCGACAGAGCCTAGTGCAGTGATCAACGCGGCCGACAAGTAAATTTTCATGGGACAATATTGGATGAAGGATAGTCTCCGTCCAACAGTATGTTGCGCCGTGCCGGGACGAAGACACCGCGTCGCGAGGTCGGATCGATGGACTTTGTCCAGCGCGGTTCCTGACCACCGCCGTCCAGAACGATCTCCGAGACCCCTGGACCAATGATGATATTCGTACCCTCGGTATTCATCACCGAAAATCGAAACGTTGAGGTGCGACCGGCGTCTATTCTCAGGCCCTCCCCATGGGGAAGTCCGCCGCCTATCATTCCTGATGCCGTGACCGTCCCCGGGACGATCGCGCCCCGGGGCGCGGTCATGCGGATCGCCGCGAACCCTCGGTAGGGGTCGATGAGTTCGAGGCCGGTGAAAGTGATGTCACCGACGACGCCCCGCATCACCGGATCACCGATCGTCAGCAAATCGGCGGCTGTATTGCCGTTCTCCGCCCCCTCTATCCGCAGGGTGTCGAAGGTCAGGTTTCGCAACGCACCATCGCCCTGGTTGCGGATCACCAAGCTAGGGCCGCGGGATCCATAGATGTCCATCTGCGAGACCCGGATCTCGTTGGTGGCGCCAGTAAGGGCTTTGCCGCTGGAGGTAAACTCCACCACCGGCGCTCCCGGCGCACCGTCGCGAAAGAACCGCAGCGACCTCATATGGGATTCACGCATGTAGGCCTGAGACGAATGACGCGTCGCGCCGGAGTAGAGAGCGCGGCCGGGCAGATCGTTGATAGTCACGTCGTCGATGAAAACCTCGTCGTTGCGATCGTAAAACATCAGGGCATTTTGCTGTGTTGGCGCCGCAGCGGCGCCGTCGATACGTAGGCCAACCACCGTGGCGCCGGAGGTGGTAGGGTACCAAGCCTCCGACCAGGAAAACAGATCGCCAGCGAAGCGCTTGTCCAGCCGCAGGATCGACTGGCTTGAGCCATCGCCCTTAACGCAGCCAGCCCTTGCGAAGGCTGGTGGAGCGCTGACGATCCGGTAGAGTCCAGACGGAATATAAACACAGCCCGGCAGGCCTCGCGCCGTGCGCAGGTTGGCCGCCCGGATGGCGCGCGCCAGCGCTGGTGAGGCGTCCGCCTGACCTTGCTGGTCCACGACGGTCCCCGGTGGCGCATAATCAAGAATGTTGAACCGGCCGTTAGCCGGGCTTGCGCCGGACGCGCACGAACCCGCAAGCGACAGCGTCGCAAGCGGAATCACGGTAATCAGAAGGGCGCATCTCATGAGCTCTCGAGCGCCAACCCATAGATCGCCATCACGTTGCGTACCGCCGTTTCAACCGCCGCGATCGGATCCTCCGCCTGCTGGCGCATCTCTATCGACAGCCAACGGTCGTAGGCCACCGATCGTAGCCCGCAAGCAGCAGCAGCGTGACTCTCCGCCGGTGCTGCGAAATCGGCGAGGTCGGGCTGAGCGGCGTGAAAATGGACAAGGCGACTGGAGCACGCGGCCACAGCCTCTTCGATCCTGTCGCCTCCGAGGGCGACGCAACCGGTGTCCAGATGCACACCGACGCCTACGTGGTCGACGTCGCGCACCATCGCCAGAACATCGCGCCAATTGGTGAGGAAGTCTCCGCCGTAGAGGGCGGGCACAGGCTCGATGCCGATCGTCAGGCCCTCCGCCGTAACGATCGCGCCCAGAGTTTGCAGCCGGTCACGCCCCAGCGCCCAGGCTACGTCCGCCGGCAGATCGCCGCGGCGGCGGTTGTGCGGCGCGCCAAGCACCATCACCCCCGCCCCCAGAGCGGCGCCGAACCCGGCCAACAGACGGAAATGCTCCGCCATGCCAGCGAACGCCGCCGCGTCCCCAAGCAGCAGCAGGTCGGGGCGTCCATAGAGAAGCGCTTGCATCGAACTCACCTCAAGGCCAGCGTCCGAGAGCAGGCGTCGATGGGCCTCCGCTAGGTCGACGCGGAGATCTTCCCACGGCGCAAGGCGGGTCGGCGCCACTTCCACCCCGGACACGCCTAGACCCGCCAGCAGGTCGATCGCCCGGGCTGCCTGATCCGCAGGCCATGCCAGGTTCGAAACTGCCAAGCGCATCAATGCTTTCCTCTAACTTCTTCCAGATAGCCGGACAACTCGGCGAGTGCCTGCCCGGCCGTGAGGTGGTGGCCGCCCTGGCCACCAAGCAGGCGGTCGTGGATGCTGAGGGCGTTGTAGAGCGGCGGGTCGGCCGCCGGCGCACCGATCAGCGTATCAGCGAAGAACTGGTCGCAGATCGTCGACATCGCTACCGGTTCGACGGTTATGTTGATGAGCGAGACGCCGGCCCTCGCAATGATGTCGAGATCGGCGCTCAGGCGCCGGGTCGGATACCACTGGAACGCGGCGTTGGGGATGATCTTTTCTGTCTCGTTCAAATACACTAGGTCGTAGATGGCGTTCTTCTTCATACCGGCGCCGAAAAGGGCTGGAAGCCTGATGATCGTGTGGCGTGGGAACCACTCCGCCACAAACGCCTCAAGCCTCAGGCGATGCAGGCCATAGGGGTGCAGGCCGACGATGGGCGGAATATCCTGCTCGGTCACGCCGATCGGCTCGCGATAGACGTCGATCGTCGAGATCAGCACGAAATGGCGCGCCTCAACGGTCTTTAGCCGCTCGATCAAGCGAGCGATACCGGCCCAGTCGGTGTCCGGCTCCCTGTTGGCCAGCCACTTCACCGCCGATACGCCCGCGCAGGTCACGGTGTCGAAGGACCGGCCCGCGATCTCATCGATATTGCCAGAATTGAACAAGGCGTGGAAGCGACGCTGGCTGAGTAGGGAGCCGCCGACGAATCCGGTGTGGCCGATCAGCGCGTCGCCGCTCATGCTGCCAAGCCCCCCCCAGGTCGCGGGAATGCCGCCGCCACCTCGGCCTTCAGTTGGCCGCCGTCTTGGTGCTGGTCGGAATCCGGCATCGCCTCGAGCATCGTTAGGATGCGCTCCACCGCAAAGAACACCGTGTCGATCTTCCCCGACATCACGGAAAATATCCGCCCGTCGCGAAACACATGACAGCTACGATCGTCGAAACTGCCGATGGGCTTTGTCTTAATCGCCAGCTGAGGCCCCAGGAAGCGGAACACGTCCCGGAACGTCGGCACATAGCGCAGGATCTCGGCTTCCATCCGTGCGACCTTCTCGGCGACCAGCTCCGGGGTCACGGCCGCCAGCGCCGCGCGTGCCTCCGTTGACGTAGCGTAGCGGCCGAGCGGTGTATGGGTGACGCTGGAGAGGGTGTAAAGACTCGGATCCTCGGTCGGATAGACTGAGCATAGCGGCCCGTCGACCAATGTCACTGCAGGAAACGGACCATTCGCCTCATAATAGAGCAATAGCGTCGGTTCATAGAACAGATCGATCGGTGGCCGTGTCAAGTGACCCCAAGTAGCATCGATGACGAAGTCGAAGGATGAGCCGTCAACATAGACTTGCTCTCCCCTCGGCTCGATCCGGCCGACCGTGTGGCCCAACTCCAGGACGCCATCGAGCCGCTCGCGGAAATAACTTCGCGCCTTGGCCAGCAGCAGCACCCGTTCGGGTGTTCGCAGGCAGCCCTCGACGTTAACGAGCTCGGGCGGCGGCGCGGCCATTTCGGAGAACTCGATACCCGAGGAGGTCATGATCAACTTGTAGGTGAGGAAGTCAATTAGCGAGTCGCCGCGCGACACGGCGTAGATGTTGTCTTCCACAGCTCGGCTGAGGCCTGGGTAGCGCTCGACGAAGCGTGAAAAGCCGTCGCGCGACTGCATGCGCGTTCCGTAGTGGCGCGCATAATGGAAGCCCAGGTGCAGGCGGAACTGATTGTTGCCCGAGGCGCTATCGAGCAAGCGGCTCGCGCCATCGAACACTCTGACATCGAAGCCCAATGACCGCAGCGATGTCGCTATATGACAGCCATACCAGCCGCCGCCGATGATGCCGAATCTGTGAGCCAAGCGCGCCGCCTCCAGGTTCCAATCGATCCCATCTCAACCGAGGTTCAGCAACAGCCGGTCCATCAGGCGGCGATAAGGCGCGCGCGTGGGGCCGCACAACGCCGACATCGCCTCGGCGAAAGCCCGCCGCTCCGGCGTCTCGCCATAGGCCATCTCGTTCATTGCTAGAAATTCGGGTCGATCAACATCCGACTGCACGGTGCCGAGGTAGCGCTCGACATTCTCGGTGATCACCACTCGTGGCTGCATCGCGGTCAGGAATTCTGCGTGCATGTAGGGTGATCGCAGGAATACCGTCTCCTGGAAGATTTCCGCCAGCACCCAGGTAAGGTCGCGCCCGAACGAGTCGCCGATGAACAGTAGACGTTCGGTGATTGGCGCCTGGGCGAACACAGAGATCTGCACGGCCCCATTGTTGCCTGTGTTCATCTGGTTATTGAAGAAGTGGATTCGCGGATCGGCGTCCATCACCATCCGACCCTCAACGATCGGCGGCGACAGCTTGCGGCCGAGATCCCCGGCCGCCGGTGCGCCGGGGCGCAGGCTGGCCTGCTTGTCGGCCGCCCAGGCGTCAAACCGGTGGCCGTAAAGGCGGCGCAGGATTTCCCGTACCGTCATCAGCGTGCCCCGGTGGCTCATGTGGGTGTCGGTGTGCTGGAAGATCCCCTCGGAGTTCTCCCGCAGCGTCGCCTTCGGATAGAGCACACGTGACCAGACCTCGCCGCAGCGCGCTTCGTAATGGTCGCCCAGGCAAATCGGGTCGGGCACGCCCAGCGACTTGGGGAGCACCGACTGCTTATCGGGGCAGATCACATGCAGATATAGCGCGCCGATGGCCGTCGCCGCGGTGGCGCGGCCGTTGATGTTGTCGATGAAGGTGGCGATGGAACGTTTGAGCGGCGCCCGGTAGCCGAGCACCTGATCGAGCACATGATGGCCGCCGCTGCACAGGAACAGTTCGCCTTCCGGCGATACGATCACGTCATTGCGGATATCGAACGCAGCGTGCGGCCGCCGCCTGGGCCAGACGCCGGCTGTCGGCAGGCCCTCCATGGCCTCGCCGATCTGGCGGGCGGCCGCTGCGACGTCGACCTCATAGTTAACGTAGTAGGGCACGTGGACGGCGTCCATCGGCACCAGCACCGGCGTCTCTGGGCGGTCGGTGATCACATCCGTCGTCGCCAGCATCAGCGTCGTGGGATCCTCGACGAAGTCCGGGCTGTGGTAGATGTGGACGTCGCCCTTGTGCCGCAACGAAAATCTGTTGAGCGTGACGTAACTCGGCAGGTTGCAAACCCAGCGGTATTTCGACTGTCCCGCCCCCCACGGCGTGACGCAGAAATGAGCCTGCGAAAGCCAGGCCACGTTGTCGGGCACGGTCATGCCGACACAATCGACGATCGTTACGCTATCGTCGCGCAGACCTGACCTGATAGCCTCGGCTACCTCGATCTCGACATCCATCGGCCGCCGGTCGGCCCTGTGCTCGAGAAAGCTGTCGAAAGTTGCGGCGGGCCCCGCTCCGTGGCGCCGGTTGTGGCCGTCGAGGATCACGGTAAGATTGCCAAATCTTCGGGCCAGCGCTTTGCCGACGCCGACGTAGAAGTCCGCGAGGTTGGTCATGGTGCGGTTTTCTACGCGCAGCCCGAACACCACCACCGGTCCCGCGCCGCCCCACAGCGCAGCGCGTGCCGTCTCCATCGCCGGAACCTGCGCGATCAGGTTCACGATCCGCTGACGCAACTCCGCCGACACATAAACGCCGCTGAAGCGTAGCGGCTGGATGCCGATGGCGTAGGCGTCCCGGCTCATGTCCGCCAAGGTCAGGCATCGATGCAAGATCGATCCCTGCAGTTCCGGGTATAGATGGACGAGGGCGCCATAGAACGATGAGCCACCCGCCCCGCCCAGGTCGTAGACGACCGGGTAGTGTTCAGGCGACAGCCCGTTGACGATCCGCTCCAGGCCGGGCAGCTCGTTCCAGACATAGTGGCCGATGTGCGCTGACCCGACGGGCCAAGTATATTGGGCAAAGCGCTTCACGGGCGCGGCGAGGAAGGCCAGGAGGTCCGGGCCGTGCGCCACGACATGGTCGGTCAGCCATGTCACGAGCGGTCCCGGCGGGATGGCGATCTGGGTGAAGCGGGTCCTGGCAAGGCTGACCAGGATGCTCGACGCGGGGATGTAAACCGCAGCGGTCTCCTGGTCGAAACCGGCGGCGATCACATAGAAGACCAGGCCATGGCGTCGGTCGACACACCGCCACGCCTCGATCAACGGCGAGACCACCAGGCCATGGATGTCGTCGATCTCCCCGCCGTCTACCGGCGAGGGCCAGGACATGCGGCCGGCTTGACAAGCAGCCAAATACCGTCGCTGCAGGTCGGGTTCGAGGCAGGCGTCTAGCCCCTCGAGCCGCTGGCCGTGATCGCCCGCCGCCAGCCGGGAGTCGGCCGCATCGTGTGTCCAGGTCCACTGCGGTTCCGGTGGCGCGACAGATCCGCACAGGTTCTCCAGTTCGGTGCGAAATTCCAGGCTGAGGGCGAAATACTCGGTCGCCACCTCGGCCCGGGGGTCGACCGCCAGGATCATCGCCCCGACAGCGGCGCTCAGCAGGGCGCGGACCTCGGCCACCAGACGTTCGCGCGCCGGTTCGGGCAGTTCGGCCGCCGGGCCGGCGATCCGATTGTTGCCGATGTCGAGAATCCAGGTAGCGCGCGCGCCGTCCTCCCGAATCAGTTCCAGCAGGCGGAACGAGGGCAGGCCCACGTAGGCGTGGAGTGGTGACCAGCCACCGCCCATGATAATGGGCGAGCCGCCGATCCGTACCTCGGCGGGTCCATCGGGACCCAGGTCGATGAACACGCCGTCCGAAGTCTGGGCAGCTGGTCGAATGTGGCTCATCACGCTTTCCGGATCGCCCCGATCTCGGCCCGCGGGATCGGGCCTCTTCCCCCTTTTCCGATAGGGTGCGCGTCGCGCGGAAGTCAATCGAGCCAGGCCGATGACGTGGGGGCTAAGTTCTAAAGGTGTTCGCAACCGCCCGGTTCTGGTCTAGACCTTTTCATGAGATTCCGAGGGCGCGGGACTTACCACATGAGCTTGGAACGGTCTCTGTCGGAGGGCGAGACGCCTGCGGCCCTGCTCAATCGGGCGTTGGCGGCGCGCGGCGAGGGCGAGCTCGAAACAGCGATCGCCCTTTTCGCGGCCCTGTGCGAGCAAGAACCAGAAAACTCCGGCGCCGGCTGCGAACTGGCGTTCACACAGTTACAGGCTGGCCGACTCGCCGACGCTGAAGCGCTTTGCGTTTCGCTGTTGGAGCACAACCCCGCCCTGCGCGGCGCACTGGCCACGCTCGGCGTCATCCACCGTCAACGTGGCGATCGCGCCGGCGCGCTTGGCTATTTCCAGCGCGCGGCGGCGGTCGAAACTGGGCACGTCCCCACCCTGTTCGAGATTGCCACCTGCCTACGTGATCTGGCGCGCCTCGACGAGGCGGCGGCGGTCTATTTCGACGTCCTGGCGCTCGATCCG
>JANYFU010000085.1 GCA_025359665.1 Caulobacteraceae bacterium | reverse complement strand
CTTGGCCAGGAACGCGCGCACCTCGGCGACAAACGCCCCGTCGTCCGCGTCTCCGGTGGCCGATGATCTCAGGTCGATGGGCAGCGAACCATCCATGCGCGGATTCCTCACATGGAGGCACACTGGACAGCCGCCGCGATTGCGGCGTTGATCCAGGTCAACAGGGTTCGGGGAGATCAGGCGTGGACTACGACTATGTGATCGTCGGCGCCGGGTCGGCCGGGGCGGTTCTGGCTGCGAGGCTCTCCGCCAAGCCGGGCTTCCAGGTGGCGCTGATCGAGGCGGGTCCCGACTACACCTCCGACCAGACGCCCTCGGCCATACGCTCCCCAAAAATGCGCCGGGAGCCACCGGCGTCTCGCCCTACGCGATCAACAGCCGCGACGGCGCGCGCGTCAGTGTCAACGACGGCTATATCGAGCCCAGCCGGGGGCGAAACAACCTGGCGATCTTCGGCGAGGCCCAGTCGCGCGGGCGCGTCTCCCTGGCCTCGATCGACCCGTTCGAGCAGCCGATCGTCGAGGAGAACATGCTCGACCACCCCTCCGATCGCGAGCGGATGCGCGACGGGGTGAGGCGGCTGATGGCCCTGGCCCGGCGCGGTGCGGTGGCGGCGATCGGCCGGCCGGAATAGGCGCTGAGCGAAGACATCGACGACGAGGCGCTGGACGCTTTCGCCCTGAAGAACGCCGGCGACACCCAGCACGCCACCAGAACCTGCCGGATGGGCGACCCGGCCGACCCCGCGGCCGTGGTGGACAGCGACGGCCGGGTCCTGGGGCTCCAGGGCCTCTTCGTCATCGACGCCTCGATCATGCCCGGTGTGCCGCGCGCCAACACTCACCTGACCACGGTGATGATCGCCGAGCACCTGGCCGCGCGAATGATCGGCGAGCCCCAGAAGCCGCAAGCCTGACGAATTGAGCCGGGTCGAGGGCTACCCGGCGATTCAGCGCTATGCGGTCGCGGCTCGCCGGCGACGCGCCGCCAGGCCAAGGCTCCCGAACCCGATCAGACATAGAGTCCAGGTCGAAGGCTCCGGCAGGGCGTACGGCACGGCGGTGACGGTAAGCGTTCCGTTCGACATATCGTATTTGCCCGCCGAAAAGTTCGGGTGATCCACGGAACCCGCAAAAAGCGGCGGACCGCCTTCGATCAGTGTAAAGTTGCCTTCGGATATGGCAAACCCACCCCTGGTGTAGAAGAAAACGTCGCCGAACCCGACGCCGCCACTGACGCCATTGTCAACGGGCACGTTGGTGTAGCCGTCAAGGACCGCAAAGTTGCGGGTCGGGTGGCTCGACTGCGTCCAGTCCGCGTTGGCGTCTCCGGCGTAACTGAAAGTCAGGGTCCTTGCATGCGCGGACACCGCAATGGAGACGGCCGCGAGCGCGATGGCCGCGAGCGTGATGCGAACTGACATGACAAACCCCCTGTTTCCCGAAGCGTCAGCGCATGGGCCACATACCCCGGATCTAACCAGACGCCCTCGCCCGGCGCAAGTATGCTTGGCCGGTCGTGCGCGGCGAGTTCAGGCCGGGTCCGGGCAGAGGGCGACGACCGGATAGATATTAGGGTCATCGGCAATGTCGCTTGGGGCCATATAGCCCCGGACATCTGGCGCGAGAGTCACGCCTACCGACTCGTAGCATTTGGCGACGAATTCCGAGCAGATGTAGGAATTGACCGGCTTGAGCTGGCTGTGAAGGGTCACGCCCGCCAGGCCCAGAGCGACGCGCGCGGCGATCATGATCAGTTCTTCGGGATTGTAGGGATAGCCCAGGTGATCCAGGCCGAACCGGGTCATCTCCGACACCATCGCCGGCGTCAGCGGATCGGGCATCAGCTTGTGGCGCACCACCACCAGCTTGCCGTCATAGGCCTTCGCAGACCCGGCGCCGTTGATTCGATTGGCGGCCGACACGGCGCGGATGCCGATGTTTTCAATGCTCTCCAGCAGCAGCACCCGGTCGAACGCCGCGTCCCCAACCCGCCAGACCAGGGCAGAATGGCTCCACAGGCTGTCGGTGAAATGCTCGATCACCCGGGAGAATACACCGGTCGATGAGAACAGCATGATGTCGCCGGTCTGAAGCTTGTAGCGGGCCTGGGAATAGGGCTCAGGCGTCATCGCCTCGAACTGCGCCGTCGTAATCGCCATCGGCTTCGCCCCGTCGGTCTTAGCGGACCCCAAAGCCGAAGAAACCACGCGGCCCGGCGGAATTCAATCTCGGGTTGCCGGCGCGGGCGGCGCCGACATCCGCCGCAGCGTTTTCAGCAGGTCGAGCAGGCGGTCCTTTTTAACGAACGGCGTGCTGAAAAACCGGTCGACCGTGGCATTGAAGCGCTCCGGATCGTCGATAGGGATCATGTGGGTGGCGTCCGGGAAGATCGCCAGCTGGCTGTTGGGAAGGTGGTGATAGATCGCAAGGGTGTGTTCGTCGCGGATCACGTCGTGGTCGCTGGCCAGCACCAGGGTCGGGGCGGTGATGGCTTCGAGCAACTCGGGTTTGATGTGCGGTTCATCGCGATCGAGATGCTTCACCCGCAGAGTCCGGGCGGCCTTGGCGCTCGCGGTTTTGTCCATCGGGGTGGCCATTACGCTCGGCGCGTGCGCGGCGGAGGCTGGCGGATCGGGCGGATCGATGAATTCCTGGTAGACGCCCCCGGGATCGAGGTTGGCGGCCATGGCCGCTATCATCCGCACCTTCTCCGGGTGGCGCAGGCCCAGCAGCAGCGCCTCGATGCCGCCGTCGCTCCAGCCCAGAACATAGACCGGACCGGTATTCAGATGATCCAACAGGGCGGCGAGGTCATCGCTCATCGCCTCGAAGGTCAAGGGGGCTGGACTGTCGGAGGATTTGCCATGGTCGCGGCTGTCCATGACGATGACATCGTATTTCTGGCGGAAATAATCGATCTGGGCGCTGAGGGAGCGGATGCTGGCGCCGTTGCCGTGGATGATCAGCAGCGGCGGCCCGGCGCCGTAGGTCTCATAGTACAGGCTGACGCCGTCATGGGTGAAGGTCCGTCCCGCATCGGGATTATCGCCATAGTGCTTGGCGAACACAGGCGGTATCTGGGCAAGGGCGGCCAGCGGGCAGACCGCCAGCATGACCGACACCCAGATGGCTTTCATCGAAACCATGGCCTTGCCCTCCGTCGCGCGATTTCGATCCCTTACCCGTTATCAGCAAGGCCGTCGCGGGGCGCTACGCCTATCTGAGCGCGGCCAAGCGTAGGCGTTGAGTGGAGGTAAGGAGGTTCCTGATCCGAACCAGGGTTGCGATGTGCAGCCTCTTGACCTCGCGCTCGGCCGCCAGAACCTGGTCAAGCGCGGCCAACACCCGTGCCTCGTCGGCCGGCTCGGCGTCGAGGTCGGCGACCATTTGTGAGCGCGCGCGCTCGACCTGGGGCGCGATCGCCTCGGCCCGGTGCTGCAGGGTCGTGACGTCGGCGACGATTCGATCGCGCTGATCGCGGGTCAGGCTGATCTCTTCGGCGTGGCGCATGATCAGGTCGGGCGGGAACACCCGTTGCTCGATCGGGTCGGCCGGCGCGCCATGCGCGGCGATCGGCTCCAACTGGGCAAGAGCGGGCGAAGCACCGGCAAAAGAAGTGGTCAACAGCAATAGCGCCAGAGCGGTCGCGCGGGGTAGCTGCCTGTCAGTCGTCATGGGAATTCTCCTTTTCAATGCGCATTGGATCTCGGGTCAGCCAGTCCGCTCGCGGGGTCTCGAGCAGCCAATCGGTGGTCGGCGGCTGCGCCAGCGAGGCGAGCCGTGGCGATTGTTCTGATTTGGGCTGCAGCATGGCGACCGCGACGATGCCGGCGGCCACGACCGCGACGGGCGCGCGGCGGAGACGCCAGCGTGTTCGCCTCGATGTCAGGACGCTCTCGAAGCTGTCCGGGGCGTCTTGCGTGGCCTTCAGTTCGTGCAGCAAACCAGCCAGTCGGTCGTCATTCATCGCCGGCCTCGCGATGTGGCACACAGGCCTGCAATTTGGTCTTGGCTCGTGCATAGTGCCTTCGGCACGCGCCCAACGAGATGCCCAGAACCGCTCCCGCCTCCTCGACGGTGAGGTCGTGTTCGAACACCAGGGTCGCCACTTGCCGTTGCCGCGTCGGCAGCGCCAGCATCGCCCGCTGCAAACGCCCGGACGTTCCCAAGACGTTCGGCTCGCAAGCGACGGCCGCGAGGTTCGGGTGATCCGAGATCGGCTCCAGGATCAATCCCAGCCGGAACCGCTTGCGTCGGGCGGCCTGGGAGGAGACCCTGATCACGCCGAACAGCCAGGTCTTGAAGGTTGAACGCCCCAAAAAGCGGGCCCGCTCCTGAAGTATCTTCAGATAGACCTCGTGCAAGACGTCGTGCGCGGCGTCGCGATCCTGTCGGCAACAAACCATCGCCCACGTCCATGCGGCGTCGTGATGCTGCTTGAGGGCCGCCGCTAGGCCGGCTTGGTTCAGGGTCTGACACATGCACCAGTTGGACTCGCTACAACGATTAGGGGCGGACAACAGTGAGTGTCTTGGCGGGCGCTTTCATATGACCGGCAAAAAGTTTTTGGCGCGGCCCGCGTCGACAGTGACCGGTGGATTCCGCCGCCGGCCGCTATAAGGTGGACCACAAGCCGCTATAAGTCGGCGCCGTCGGCCGACAGGCAAAGGGAGATTTAAGGCTATGGATTTTGGCATCGCCTTCGCCTCGTCCACCGAGAGCTGGCGCGTGGCGGAACGCGCCGAGGCGCTTGGGTTCACCCACGCCTGGTTCTACGACACTCAGCTTCTGAACCCGGACGTCTTCGTCTGCATGGCGCTGGCGGCGCGGGCGACCAGCCGGATCCGGCTGGGGACGGGCGTGCTGATACCCTCGAACCGCATCTCTCCGGTCACCGCCAATGGCCTGGCGACCCTGAACAAGCTGGCGCCGGGACGCATCGACTTCGGCGTCGGCACCGGCTTCACCGGTCGCCGCACCATGGGCCAGAAGGCCATCAAGCTGGCGGACCTGGAACGGTATGTGGCCGAGGTCCAGGGCCTGCTGCGCGGCGAAACGATCGAGGTACTGCTCGAAGGCGAGATGAAGAAGGTCCGCTTCCTCGTGCCCGAACTGGGCCTGATCGATTTGGAGCACGACATCCCCGTGCACCTTTCCGCCTTCGGCCCCAAGGGCCGGGCGCTGGGGGCCAGGCTCGGCGCCGGCTGGGCGTTCTTCAGTGGTTCGACCGGGCCGGCGCTTTCGGCGCTGAGGGACATGCGGGCGAGTTGGGGGGCGGCGGGGCGCGACGACTCCCTCTACGCCAACATGTTCACCCTGGGCTGTGTGCTGAAGGACGGAGAGCCGGCCGACAGCCCTCGCGCTATCGCCCAGGGCGGACCGCTGGCGGCGACCTTCATGCACGACATGGTCGAGCAGCGCGCGTGGGGCGCGGACGCGGGGGGACCGCCTCTGCTCGACCCGCCGCCCTTCCTCGCCGAGGCCCTGGACGCCTACGACAAGATCTATGCGGCCTACGAGCCGGCGGACGCGCGCTGGCTGGCGCTGCACACTGGCCACCTGATGTATGTGCGTGACGATGAGCGGCGGTTCCTGACCGAGCCCGTCATGAAGGCGATGACCTTCACGGGGACGGCCGACGACCTGAGGGGCCGCGTTGAAACGCTCCGCGACGCCGGCTACGCCCAGTTCACCATCCAGATCGTCGAGGGCCACGAGCACGCGCTGGAGGACTGGGCGGACATGCTGCGACCGCTGGGGCTTGGCGGACCCGGGGCGGGAGCGTAGGCGGATCGAACCAACAACGCGGTTCGGGTCAGCCATGCTCACAGACAAGACGATCGCCGTCATCGGCGGCACGGGGAAGCTGGGCGCGGCCCTGGCCGCGCGGTGGCGCGCCGCTGGGCTGGAGGTGGTGGTCGGCTCGCGGTCTGGAACCGCCTATGCCGCGGCGGCCGGGGCGGCGGACATCATCGTGGTCACGGTCCCCTTCGCCGCCCAGGCTGAAATCATGGCTGCTATTGCTCCGCACGTGGCCGGCAAGATCGTGGTCGATACGACCGTCCCGCTGGTCCCTCCCCGGGTGATGCGGGTACAGCTGCCGCCGGAAGGCAGCGCGGCTCAGCGCGCCCAGGTCCTGCTGGGGGAATCGGTGAGGGTGATCTCGGGGTTTCATAACGTCGCCGCGCATAAGCTGGCCGAGCCTGGGGCCGTCGATTGCGACTGCCTGGTGTTCGGTGACGCCCTGGCAGATCGTGCCGTGGGCGTGGCGCTGGCCGAGGCGGCGGGCTTGAGAGCCCTGCATGGCGGCGCCCTCGCCAATTCGGCGGCGGCCGAGGCCCTGACCTCGGTGCTGATCTTCCTCAACAAGACCTATCGGTCGGACGGGGCGGGCCTGCGCATCACCAACTTGCCAGACGCCCCGGACCCGGCGGCGTGATCGAGATCCTGCCCCTGGCGGGTCTTCCCGAGATCCGCCCGGGCGACGACCTGGCGGCGCTGCTGGCGGGCGCCATGGCCGGTCTTCCCGGAGGCGCGAGGGCGAAGGACATCCTGGTCGTAACCCAGAAGATCGTCTCCAAGGCCGAAAATCTGTTCGTCGATCTGGAAACCGTCGAGCCCGACGACGAGTCGAGAGCGTTGGCGGAGAAGACGCGCAAGGACCCTCGCCTGGTCGCCCTGATCCTGCGGGAGTCGACAGCGGTGGTGCGCGCCATTCCCGGGGTGCTGATCACCCGCCATGTCAGCGGCTGCGTGATGGCCAATGGCGGGATCGACCAGTCGAATCTCGGCCCGGGCGGAGACGAGCGCGTGCTGCTGCTGCCTCGGGACCCGGACGCCGCCGCCGCCCGCTTGCGCGGCGCCCTCGGTGATCACGCCCCCGCCCTGATCATCTCCGACAGCTTCGGACGGCCATGGCGCGTGGGGGTGACCAATGTGGCCATTGGCGCGGCCGGCTTTCCGGCCCTGGTCGACCGGCGCGGCGCGCCCGACCGGGGCGGCCGACCGATGGCCGTGACCCAGATCGCCCTGGCCGACCTGGCCGCCGCCGCCGCCGGGCTGATCATGGGGGAGGCCGACGAGGGCGTCCCCGCCGCCATTGTCAGGGGCCTGGCCTGGAGCGGCCCGGCCCGGCCCGCCGCCGATCTGATCCGCCCGGTGGCCGAGGATCTGTTCCGATGAAGGTGACCGTGCTGACCGGCGGCGTCGGCGGGGCGAAGCTGGTGCTGGGCCTGACCACCATACTGCCCGCCCACGCGATCACCGCGATCGTCAACACCGGCGACGACTTCGTCCATCTGGGACTGCCGATCTCGCCGGACATCGACACCCTGCTCTATACCTTGGCGGGAAAGTCCGACCTTGAGCGGGGCTGGGGCCGGGGCGGCGAGACCTGGTCGTTCATGGCCGCGGTGCGCGAGCTGGGCGGACCGGCCTGGTTCAATCTCGGCGACGGCGACCTAGCCCTACATGTCCTGCGCCTCGCGGCCTTCGCCCGGGGCGAGAGCCTCTCTCAGGTCACCGCCGCATTCGCCCGCGCCTGGAGCCTCGCCACGACCATATTGCCGATGAGCGACGACCCAGTCGCCACTCTGGTCGATACCGATGACGGACGTCTGAGCTTTCAGGACTATTTCGTCGCGCGGCAATGCGCCCCATCGCTGAGGGGCGTGAGTTTCGGCGGCGCCGACACCGCCCGGCCGGGCCCGGGCGTGCTGGACGCCATCGCCGGGGCCGACCGGATCCTGATCGCGCCGTCCAACCCCTGGCTCAGCGTAAATCCCATCCTGGCCGTTCCCGGACTGCGCGACGCTATCGTGTTGGCGCCTGCCCCCGTCGTGGCCGTTTCGCCGCTGATCGCTGGGCAGGCAGTGAAAGGTCCGACGGCCAAACTGATGGCCGAACTGGGCCTGCCGCTGACCAACGCCAGCATCGCCACCCACTATTCAGGCCTGATCGACGGCCTGCTGATCGACGCCGGCGACGACGCCGGCGAGGTGGCCGTTCCCGTGGCGCGGACCGCGACCCTGATGCGTTCGCTGGAGGACCGTGCGCGCGTCGCCCAGGCCGCTCTCGATCTCGCCGGCGCACTGGCGACTGGGGCGACTTGAGCCCCTGGACCGCGATCGTCCCGTTGAAGACCGCCGGGCGGCGAAAGACCCGCCTGGCCGCGGCTCTGTCGCCGCCCGAGCGCGACCGGCTGGCCCTGGCGCTGTTCGATCGCCTGATCGGCGTGCTGGAGGCCTGTCCGGCGGTGAGCCGGATCAGCGTTCTATCCCAAACGCGACCTACTCGGGTCGACCTCGACTGGTTGCCGGATCGGGGCCTGGGACTCAACGGCGAACTTCAGGCCCTGGAGGTCGCCGGTCCCCGCCTGATCATCCACGCCGACCTGCCCCTGGTGACGCCGGACGACGTCGCGGCGCTGTTGGCCGCGGCGCGCGGCGGCGGGGCG
>JANYFU010000054.1 GCA_025359665.1 Caulobacteraceae bacterium | reverse complement strand
GATGGATTTCCTGTTCGTCGAGTTGCTGATCTGGGGCCGGGATCAGGGCTATGTGGCGTTCGAATTCGGCATGGCCCCGCTCGCGGGTCTGGAAGACCGGCCGCTGGCGCCGATCATGTCGCGGGTCGGCCGCCTGCTGTTTGAGCGCGGCGAGGAAATCTACAATTTCCAAGGCGTCCATCGCTTCAAGGACAAATACGATCCGCTCTGGCAACCGCGCTACATCGCCGCACCTCATAAATGGACCATACCGATGCTGTTGGCCGATGTAGGCCTGTTGAGCTCGGGCGGCATGGCGGGGATCGGCCTGCGGTCCCGCAAGCCCAAGGAGAAGGCGCGGGCGGCGGCCTGATGCTCAAGTTCTGGAAAATAACCCAGGAGCGCACTACGAAACGGCGAGGCGAACCGCGTCAGCACTCCACCGGCAGGGGCTCGCGCCACATGCTCCACAGCATCGGCGCGTCGGGGCGGGGCCGGTTTTCCGAGATCACTTCGAAGCCGTGGCGGCGATAGAGGGCGATATTGCGTTCGGTCTGGGTCTCCAGATAGGCAGGCAGGCCGGCGGCGTCGCAGCGGTCGGTGCCGACTTTCAGCAGGCGCGAGCCGACCCCATGGCCCTGGGCCGGGCGGGCGACACCCAGGAACATCAGATAGGCGTGCGGCCGGTCCATCGGGTGATGCTTGTCCATGATCGCGCGCACCTCGGCCAGACGCCCGAAGCGAGCCAGGCCGGTGGCCCGCAGCAGCATGGGCAGGGCGCGAAGCTCGGTCATCAGCGCCGTCGGTTTCAGGGCCTCGAAGGGCAGCCAGACCGCCGCCGCGCCGCCGGTGGCGGGGCGCTCGATCGAGCCTTCGCCGAAGGCCATGTTGGCAATGATGAAGTTGAAGAACGCCAGTCGCGCGGCGTCTCGGCGGGAGTCGGTCCGCAGGAACCAGTCGAACATGACATCGTCGGTGAAGGCGTCGGCCAGATCGGCGGCGACGCCGGGAAGGTCGGCCTTGGCGGCCTGGACCGGGGCTTCGGCGCCGCGTCTCAGCGCCACGATATCCATCAGATTCGCTCGGTGATCTTGATCGCGGCCCGACAGCCGGCGCGGATCACGGCGGTGAGAAGTGCGCCGCCGGGCGCTTCCCGGGCGCCGGAGTCGATCGCCTCCCGCTGATGGGCCAGCTCATCGTCGCGAAAGCCGCTGAGTTCGGCCGCCAGGGCCGGGGCCTGGGTTTCCAGTTCGGCGATCTGATCGGCATAGTGGGCCTCGATGACGCTCTCCACCGCGTCGGTGCAGGCGTGGGCGGCCTTTTCCCCCAGCAAGGCCGTTCCGGCGCCCAGCACGAAACCGGCCGCGCGCCACAGCGGCGCCAGCAGGGTCGGGCGGGTGCGCGTCTCGTTCAACAGAGTGTCGAAACGAGCGAGGTGGCGGGCCTCGTGGCCTTCCATCCGCTCAAGTTGTTCGCTGATCGCCTCATGGCCCCGAGCCGCGCCCAGAACCGCGCGCTGGCCGCGATAGATGTGCACCGCGCCCAGTTCGCCGGCGTGATCGACGCGCAGGATCTGGGCCAGCCGCATCGCCTGGCCACCGGGTCCGGGCCTCGGTGGGACAGGACGAGGTGTGGTAGTCAGGTCGGTCATCGCGCGCGAGCCTCCGAAAAACCGCGCCAGGCCGCCAGGGCGCCGAGCACGGCCAGCTTAAGCGATATCAGGGCGTTCCAACCCGCCATGGATATGCCCAGGAACACCCAGGCCGGCTTGTCGCAGGCCGGAACCGCGATCGGGCCGCCGTTCAGCAGGCGGGTGAGATCCGCGGCGCTTACCTGCACATGGCTGCCGGTGCAGCTGGCCGGCCCCGGCCAGAATTTCCACTCCGCCCCGGCGTGATAAGCGGCGAGCGCCGCCCCCCCGAGAAAGACGACGGTAAGCAGGGTGTTTAATCCGGGGACACTATACTTATACCGTTTCCCGTCGTTGGCGCGACTCGGGCCTGGGGCGATATAAGTATAGTGTCCTCGGATTAACATCGCCCCACCGATGGCGGCGACTCCGGCCGCCACCCAATAGACCTGACGCTCCTTCAGGCACAGCTCGCACGGCGCCATACGGCCGAAGGTCTCGAAGGCGTGGGCGATGGCCAGCATCAGCAGGCTGCTGAACAGCGCCACCCACGGCCAGTGTTTGAGAACCGGTTTCACGAGCCTGGATATGGTCGAAAAAGCCACCGAGGGTAAGGGCCTGGGACGGATCAATGGTGGGGAATGAATTTCAACGCCACGACAGCAAGGATCAGGATCGCCACGACCACGCCCGCTATCAGCGCCATGCGCTTCTCGATTACCGGCAGCAGGCCAGGTCCGAAGCGCTTGACCAGCCAAGTCACCCCGAAGAACCGGGCGCCCCGGGTCACGCAGGACGCCGCCACGAATTGCCAAAGACTGAAATGCGCCAGGCCCGTGGTGATGGTGACCAGCTTATAGGGCACCGGCAGCAGTCCCTGGATCAGGATCACGCCGACGCCGTATCTGGCGAATTGCGCCCGCAGCGCGATCTCGCCACCCGGGTGGCCGGTGACCGCCAATATCCAGTGGCCGACCGGCCCCAAACTGTAGCCGATAGCATAGCCGAGCATGCCGCCGACGATTGAGCCGGCCGTGCAGATGGCCGCGTATCGCCAAGCCCGTTCTGGCCGGGCCAGCACCATCGGCGCCAGCATGGTGTCCGGCGGAACCGGAAAAAACGAGCTTTCGGCGAATGCGATGGCGAACAGCGCCAGGCCCGCGTGGCGCGACGCCGCCAGCCTCATCACCCAGTCATAGAGGCGTCGCAGCATCGTTTGGTTAAGTCCCTGGAAGCCGGCTCCCGCCAATGCGCGGCCAGCGGGCTTTGCTAGCAGATCGGCGATGTCTTCCGCAAAGGCGTTCGGCCTGACACAATGGCGCGCGCCTTTGGAGACCCGCCATGAATGCGACCGTTTCTCCTCCCACCGACCTTTTCGACAACCCGCTGGGGACCGATGGATTCGAATTCGTCGAATTCACCTCGCCCGAGCCGGAGCGGCTGAAGGACCTGTTCGAGCGCATGGGTTTCGCGGCGGTCTCCCGCCATAGATCGAAAAACGTGCTGCGCTTCGCCCAGGACGACATCAATTTCATTCTCAACATGGAGCCCCAAGGCCAGGGCGCCGAATTTCGCGAGGTTCACGGCCCCTCGGCCAACGCCATGGCTTTCCGGGTCAGGGACGCCGCCAAGGCGCTGAAGCTGGCGGTGGAACGCGGCGCCACGGCGGTGCGCGGCCTGGTCGGGCCGATGGAGCTGAATATCCCGGCCATCGAGGGGATCGGCGGCTCGAACCTCTATCTGGTCGACCGCTATGGCGCCCAGGCGATCTATGACGTCGACTTTGTGCCGATCCCCGGCGCGGCCCAGAGCGTGGCCAGCGTCGGCCTGACCTATCTCGATCACCTGACCCACAACGTCCATCGCGGCCAGATGGCCCACTGGGCCGATTTCTATGAGCGCATCTTCAACTTTCGCGAGATCCGCTATTTCGACATCGAGGGCGCCCAGACCGGCCTGCTTTCCAAGGCGATGACCAGCCCGTGCGGCAAGATCCGCATCCCGCTCAACGAAAGCCGCGACGATCACTCGCAGATCGAGGAGTTCCTGCGCGATTACAAAGGCGAGGGGATCCAGCACATCGCGCTGGGAACCACCGATATCTATGCGGCCGTCGAGACCATGGCGGCGCGCGAGGTGAAGTTCCAGGACAGTCCCGACACCTACTACGACATGCTGGACGCCCGGGTGCCCGGTCATGGCGAGAATCCGCAACGGCTACGCGCCGACCGTATTCTGGTCGACGGCGCCCCGACCGAGGGCCAGGGGCTACTGCTGCAGATCTTCACCCAGAACATGATCGGCCCGATCTTCTTCGAACTGATCCAGCGCAAGGGCAACGAGGGATTCGGCGAAGGTAATTTCCGCGCTCTGTTCGAATCCATCGAAGCCGACCAAGTCCGCCGTGGCGTGTTGCCGGCGAAGGGGGGCTGAGCGGTGGCGAGCAGTCGCCCGGCTGGAGCCCCCATCCCCCGCTTTGCGGGGACTTCCCCCAGAGGGGGAAGAGAAGGGGGCCTCTCCTCCCCCCTTGGGGGAGAGGGACCGCGAAGCGGTGGAGGGGGCCTACACCATGGCTGACCGGCGCTGGATTCCGGTTCGCGGCGCCCAGGGCGATCACTCGCGCCAGGCCCATGCCGACATGCCGGCCGGCACCTATGAACGGGAGATGTCGAAGGAGGGGTTTTTCGGCCCCGCCGCCTTCTTCCATCACCGCCGCCCGCCAACCGGCTGGAGCGATTTCCAGGGTCCTTTGCGTCCCCGGGCGTTCGATCTGGCGGCGCTGAACGAGGGCGCCGCCTCGCCGTGGAACGCGCCGGTGGTCCTGCGCAACGCCCATGTCGAGATCCGGTTCTGGAACCTGGCCGCGCCGATGCCGGTCCTGGCGCGCAATGCCGATGGCGATCAACTGCTGTTCGTCCACTCCGGAACCGGCGAGCTGTTCTGCGACTTCGGCCGCCTGGCGTTCGCCGCCGGCGACTACCTCTATCTGCCGCGCGGCACGATGTGGCGGCTTTCGCCGGAGGCCAACGCGGCGGTGCTGATGATCGAATGCGTCGGCGGGCATTTCACCCTGCCGGACAAGGGTATGCTCGGCCCGACCGCCGTATTCGACCCGGCCATGCTTGACACGCCGGAGATGGACGAAGCCTTCCGCGCCCATCAGGATGAGCCTGGCGCGGTCAGCGTGCATGTGAAGAAGCGCGGCCAGGTCTCGATAGTGACCTATCCCTACAACCCGCTGGACGCCGTGGGCTGGCATGGCGATCTGGCCCCGGCTCGGATCAACGTCTCGGCCCTGCGCCCGGTGGTCAGCCACCGCTATCACCTGCCGCCGTCGGTCCACACCACCTTCGTGGGCGAGCGGTTCGTGGTCTGCACCTTCGCGCCCCGGCCGTTCGAGACCGATCCCGGCGCGCTGAAGGTGCCGTTCTTCCACAACAACGACGACTATGACGAAGTGCTGTTCTACCACGCCGGCGACTTCTTCAGCCGCGACAACATCGACGCCGGGATGATGACCCTGCACCCCAGCGGTTTCACTCACGGGCCGCATCCCAAGGCCCTGAAGTCTATGCTGGTCCAGCCCAAGGCCGCCACCGACGAATATGCGGTGATGATCGACACCCGCGATCCGCTGGATGTGGGTCAGGCGGCCGAAGCGGTCGAGAACCTCGGCTATGTCGATAGCTGGAAGACGCCAGGGTGAGGCCGGCCACCCTCGTCGCCTTGATCATGGCGGGCCTGGTCGCCGCCTGTGGTCCGACGCGAACGCCGCGCGGCGACACCAAGATCGTCGCCCAATGGTCGCCGCCGCGCGGCGCGCCCGCGCGCACTCTGATCGACGCCGCGACACAGCTGACAGTCCGAATCCCCTACCGGATGGCGGCGATCTGGATCGGCCTGGCCGGCGGCTCGCTCTATTCGGAAACCGGCGCCGACTCCGGCGGCGGCCCGTTCAATGTCTACCTCGAATCCAGCAAGGTCGATCGAACCGTCGCCAGGCTGGTGTCCCTGGAGCGGGTCG